>DATJJL010000001.1:0-4673 GCA_035492155.1 Ramlibacter sp.
AGCTCAAGGTGACCGTCGAGAACGAACGCAAGTCCGCGGAGGAAAAGCTGGCACTGCTCGATGAAGCCAAGCAGAAGCTGTCAAGCGAGTTCCAGTTGCTCGCCAACCGTATCTTCGAAGACAAGTCGAACAAGCTTTCCGAGCAGAACAAGACAGCGCTCGGCGAATTGCTCGATCCGCTGCGCACACAGCTCAAGGACTTCAAGGGCAAGGTCGAAGAGGTGTACGTGCAGGAGGGCAAGGATCGCTCCGCGCTTTCCGAGCAGGTCAAGCAACTGCTGTCGCTCAACCAGTCCTTGAGCCAGGACGCCCAGAACCTGACCGACGCATTGAAAGGAAACGCCCAAGTGCGTGGCGCCTGGGGCGAATGGATGCTCGAAGAGATGCTCACGTCGTCCGGCCTCATGAAGGACGAGCACTACGTGCTGCAGGACAGCAAGACGCGCGAAGACGGAACGCGCGCTCGTCCCGACGCGCTGATCAATTTGCCGGGCGGGCGACAGCTCGTCATCGATGCCAAAGTTTCGCTGGTGGCCTACGACCAGTATTCGAGCGCGAAAGGCGACGAGGAACGGGCGCTCGCATTGCGCGGCCATCTCGACTCGATGAGAAAGCACATCAGCGGCCTGTCGGACAGGGAGTACCAGAAGCTGTACCCGACGATGGATTTCGTGATGATGTTCGTCCCGATCGAGCCGGCATTCATGGTCGCGGCCGCGAATGAGAGGCAGCTTTTCTCGCAGGCCTGGGACAAGAACGTGTTGCTCGTCAGCCCTTCGACGCTGCTGTTCGTCTTGCGCACCGTGGCGTATCTGTGGAGGCAAGAAGACCAGAACCGCAACGCTCAGGCCATTGCGGATCGCGGCTCGAAGCTGTACGACAAGTTCTGCGATTTCCTGAAGGACCTCGAACTTCTCGGCCAACGTCTCGACCAGGCGCATGCCGCGTTCAGGGATGCCCGATCGAAGTTGCACGACGGCAATGGCAATCTCATCTCGCAGGCCAAGAAGCTGAATGACCTCGGCGTCAAAGGCTCGAAGAAGATTCCGCCCGCACTCCTGCAGCTTTCCGACCCGGAAGCCGAGGTGATGAGCGATCTCGCTTCACTGGCTGCCAGCAACACGCCGCGCGAAGCCGACCCGGACTCGATCCCGCCGGCTGCATGAGCGCAGGCCCGAACCCAGCGCTGCTTCGGCTCATTGCCGGGCAGATCTGCCTGCACGCCAGCATGGCGGGCACGCGCCTCGCGGCGCCGCTGCTGGCGCTGCGCAACGGCGAAAGCGAAGCCGCGGTCGGCGTGCTGCTCGCGCTCTTTGCGCTTACGCAGGTGTTCCTTGCGCTGCCTGCGGGTCGCTATGCGGATCGGCATGGCCTGAAAAAGCCCATGGGCTATTCCGTACTCGCGGCCACCATCGGCGCGGGCCTTGCTGTCGTGTACCCCACGTTTCCCGTGCTTTGCGTGAGTGCGCTGCTCACGGGCGGCGCGACCGGTGCAGCGTCGATCGCGCTGCAACGTCACGTGGGCCGCGCGGCGGATCCGACACAGCTCAAGCAGGTGTTCTCGTGGCTCGCAATCGGCCCGGCGGTGTCGAATTTCGTCGGGCCGTTCGCGGCGGGCCTCTTGATCGATCACGGCGGCTACACGCTGGCGTTCCTTGCAATGGCGACTCTTCCGCTTCTGGGCTGGTTCTGGGTGCACGACGCGCAGGAGCTGCCGCCGATGCTCCGGCCCGAAGGAGAAGTGCAGGGCACCGCGTGGGACTTGCTGCGCGAGACGGGATTTCGCCGGCTGCTTGTCGTGAACTGGCTGCTCGCGTCATGCTGGGACGTGCACACGTTCGTCGTGCCGGTGCTGGGTCACGAACGCGGCCTGGCGGCTTCGGTGATCGGCTCCATCCTTGGATCATTTGCCGTGGCGGCGGCGCTCGTTCGGCTGCTGATCCCGATGCTCGCGGCGCACCTGCGCGAATGGGCCGTGATCGCCGGCGCGATGGCCGCAACGGCGGTGCTCTTCGCGATCTACCCGTTCATGCACTCGCCGCTTGGCATGGGCCTGTGCTCGGTGTTGCTCGGCACCGCACTGGGCACCGTGCAGCCGATGGTCATGAGCACCTTGCACCAGATCACGCCCGAGCATCGCCACGGCGAAGCAGTCGCGATGCGCGTGATGGCCATCAACGCCTCCAGCGTCACGATGCCGATGCTGTTCGGCGTGGCCGGCACCGTCATCGGCATCTCCGGCGTGTTCTGGGTGTTCGGCGCCGTCGTGGGAAGCGGCTTGCGCCTCGCGTTCAAGCTTCAGAGCCGGTAGAAATTGCGAATCACGTCCCACGCCGCTTCGGGCGTGTCGGCGAACTGGAACAGCTCCAGGTCCTGCGGCGACACCACGCCTTCTTCGATCAGCACGTCGAAGTTCAAGAGCCGCTTCCAGTAGTCCGTGCCGAAAAGAACGATCGGTACCTGCTTGGACTTTCGCGTCTGCACGAGCGTGATCACCTCGAACAGTTCGTCGAGCGTGCCGAAGCCGCCGGGGAAAGCGACGAGCGCCTTCGCACGCATCATGAAGTGCATCTTGCGCAGCGCGAAGTAGTGGAACTTGAAAGACAGCGCCGGCGTGACGTAGTGGTTCGCGCCTTCTTCCATGGGCAGCGCGATCGACAGGCCAACGCTGATGCCCTCGGCCTCGTGCGCGCCGCGGTTCGCCGCCTCCATGATGCCCGGGCCACCGCCGGTGCAAATGAAAAGCATGTCTTTCGGATCCTTGCCCGCGCTGTACTGCGCGACGAGCTTGCCGAAATCGCGAGCTTTCTCGTAGTAGTGCGCGTTGCGGGCCAAGGCACGAGCACGCCGCGCCAGCGCGTCGTCGCCGCTTGCTTCGGCGTTCCTCACGAGGACTGCGGCTTCATCCTCGCTGCGGAACCGCGCGCTGCCGAAGACGACGATGGTGTTCTCGATGCCCAGCGCCTGCTGCTCGAGATCGGGTTTGAGCAGCTCGAGCTGAAAGCGGATGCCGCGCGTTTCGCGCCGCAACAGGAACTCCGGATCGGCGAAAGCGAGGCGGCTCGCGTCAGGTTCGAGCGGCAGTCCCTTGCTCGAGTGCGACTGGAGCGTGGCCCAAGCGTCGGCGAGACGACGGTCGTGAAGGTTTCTCGATGAAGGCATGGCGCCATTCTGCGTCAAGCCCGCGCGGCCGGGCTGCACGCGCAATAGGGCGAAAGGGCCAGTTCACCCGGCCAAATCAGCCAGCTCTCACGGCCAGCCAGGCGAGCAGCGGCTCGCGGGCGGGCGCGAGGCCCTTGTAGTCACGGACAGCAGGCGTCATCGATGCGATCGAATCGTGCAGCTTTCGCGCGGCGCCGGCCGGCGCGACCGCTTCGCGCAGCGGCTGCAGCATCACGCGGATAGCAAACACCGCCTGGTGCGTGCCCGCGCCCACGGGAAAGAAGCTTTGCCTTTCCCACCTCAGCCAACATGCGTCGCCGAATGCTTCGACGTCTGCCGCATCCGGCCATGGCTCGCGAGGATGGCGCCGCGGATGCTGGTCGTAGCGCGCCGACGGGCTCACTGTCCAAACGAAGCGCTCCCAGCATTCGCCCGATGTCGCAAGCTTCACCAGGTGCGACGACGCGCCGACGAGCAGCTTGTTGTCTGCCACCGGCATGTGCACCGCGCCGAAATCGAGGCCGATCTTTTCTTCGGGCGCCCAGTGCGACGGCACGCACACGCAAAGCCAGTGCAGCTTTCCTGTGTCTCCGTCGAGCACCGCGAAATCCTGCTCGTACGCGATCTCGGGCGGCAGGTCGCTGGGCACCCGGTCGCGCATTGCGGCGATGGCGTTCGAAGGATCAAAGCCGGGCACCGCTTGACGCGACTGGCCGGCTTGCATCACGGCGAGCTTTTCGCGATAGAGCCGGCTGGCCGGATCGAGGCGTGTGAGCTGCGGATCGGAGGGCTCGAGCCGACGCAGGCCGGGTTGCATGCGAAACGGAACGGCGACGATGTCGAAATCCATAAAAAAGGCCCCTTGCGGAGCCCTTCATTGTTGCAGGTGGCCTGCCAAGTTCGTTACTTACACGCGGCGGCGATATTCGCCGGTGCGGGTGTCGATTTCGACCTTGTCGCCTTGCGCCACGAAGATCGGCACGCCGATCTCGAAACCCGTGGCGAGCTTGGCCGGCTTGAGCACCTTGCCCGAGGTGTCGCCCTTGACGGCCGGCTCGGTCCAGGTGATCTCGCGCTCGACGCTGGTGGGGATTTCCACCGAGATGGCCTTGCCCTCGTAGAACACCACTTCGGCAGGCATGCCTTCCTCGAGGTAGTTCAGCGCGTCGCCCATGTTTTCCTTCTCGACTTCGTACTGGTTGTACTCGGCGTCCATCCAGACGTACATCGGGTCGGCGAAGTAGGAATACGTGCAGTCCTTTTTGTCCAGCACGATCTGGTCCATCTTGTCGTCGGCCTTGAAGACGATTTCCGTGCCCTGGTTGTTCAGAAGGCTCTTGAGCTTCATGCGGACGGTGGCGGCGTTGCGTCCGCCGCGGGCGTATTCGGTCTTCAGCACGACCCACGGGTTGCTGCTGTGCATGATGACGTTGCCGGCGCGGATTTCTTGAGCGATTTTCATGGTGGACGGGGAGCCAGGCGGCTCCCGTGCGAATTGATGGTGACTGGGC
>DATJJL010000002.1:0-5861 GCA_035492155.1 Ramlibacter sp.
GCCGGCCGGCGCTGGCGCGACATCGTCTATCCGCAGGTGCGCGACTTCATCAAGCAGCATCACGAAGGACCGCGAGTGGGCGGCGAGAAGAAGCCGGCCGCGCGGAAGAAGTGACACCGCAAGCGGCGTTGCTTCACGCCGCCCTGCCCCAGACGCAGTGCACACGCTGCGGCTACCCGGATTGCGCCGAATACGCGCAGGCCATCGACAAAGGCGAGGCGCCAATCAACCAGTGTCCGCCGGGCGGCGCCGAAGGCATCGCGCGACTGGCGCACATCACTGCACGCGAGCCTTTGCCGCTCAACCCCGCGAATGGTGTCGAAGGCCCGCGCACGCTGGCCGTGATCGACGAGAACTGGTGCATAGGCTGCACGCTGTGCATCAAGGTTTGCCCGACGGACGCGATCCTCGGCACCAACAAGCGCATGCATACAGTGATCGAGCCGTTTTGCACGGGCTGCGAGCTGTGCGTGCCGGTATGTCCTGTCGATTGCATCTCGCTCGAGAATGTGACCGGCAGCGCGACAGGCTGGAAAGCGTGGTCGCAGGCACAGGCCGATGAAGCGCTTGGTCGCTACGAGCGGCGCGGGGAGCGCCTGCAGCGCGATGGAATCGAACACGAGGCGCGGCTCGAAGCGAAGGCACGCGAAAAGCTGGCGAACCTTCCCGAGCTGACGAAGAAGGCCGAGGGCCCGGAGCTTGAGCGAAAGCGCGCGGTGATCGAAGCCGCCCTCGCGCGGGCGCGTGCGAAACGCAGCGCCTGAGAAAATGGCTGCATGACGGAATTTGACGTGGCCATCGTCGGCGGCGGTATCGCAGGCGCGTCCCTCGGATACCGCCTGGCGGGGCGCCGCAGCGTCGCCCTGCTGGAGCGCGAATCGCAGCCGGGCTACCACTCGACAGGAAGGTCGGCCGCGATGTTCATGGAAAGCTACGGCCCGCCCATGGTGCGCGCGCTGACACGTTCCAGCCGCGCTTTCTACGAGCGGCCGCCTCCCAACTTCACCGATCACCCGCTGCTCACGCCCCGCGGCGCGCTGTACGTTGCAGCTATCGGGCAGGAACATCTGCTCGCAGAAACACAAACCGAGCTCGAATCCACCGGCTGCCGAATCGAAAGACTTGATGCTGCGGCAACACTCGCCAAGGCGCCTTGCCTCCGGCCGGACCTGATCGCGGGCAGCCTGCTCGACATCGACGCGCAGGACATCGACGTCGCCGCACTGCATCAGGGATTTCTTCGTGGGCTGCGCGCAGCGGGCGGACTGATCCGAGTCAATACCGATGTGCGCACAGCGCAGCGCGCGGGCGATGTGTGGGAACTGCAGCTGCCCGAGGGCGAGATCGTGCGGGCCAAGACGGTTGTGAACGCCGCCGGTGCATGGGCCGACGAAGTGGCGCAGGCATTCGGCGCGAAGAAGATCGGCCTGGAACCGCGTCGGCGCAGCGCATTCACGTTCGCGCCGCCGGACGGCACGGACGTGACGACGTGGCCCACGATCGTCGGCATCGATGAAAGCTGGTATTTCAAACCGGATGCCGGGTTGCTTCTCGGCTCGCCGGCCAATGCCGACCCGGTGGTGCCGCATGACGTCGTTCCCGAAGAACTCGACATTGCCCTGGGCATCCACCGCATCGAAGAGATCACAACGCTTTCGATTCGGCGGCCGAAGGCGATCTGGGCGGGCTTGCGCTCCTTCGTGGCCGACGGTGAACTCGTGATCGGATTCGACGACGCGTGCCCGGATTTTTTCTGGCTCGCCGCGCAGGGCGGTTACGGGATCCAGAGCGCATCAGGCGCGTCCGAGCTCGCGGCCTGCATGCTGCTGGGCGATACGCTCAGCGCCACACTCAGCTCACACGGCGTGCGCCCGGAGCTTCTTGCGCCTTCGCGGCTGCGTTAGTTTGCGTAGCCCGCGCGGCCGGTGCCCGACGGCTGTTTCTCGAAATGCCGGAACAACTCCACCGCGAGTTCGCGCAGGTGATTGTCCGCAAGGGTGTGGGCTTGCCGCAGTTGCTCCAGCGCGTAGTTTCGGTCGTAGTTCATTAGCGTGCCGCTGACCGAGAACCCGTGGCCTGCCATGCGCATCTTGAAAGCTTCGAGTGCCGCCGACATATCGCACCTCCGGTTCGGCAAAATGCCGTAAAAGCATTCTGCTCAGCCGCAGTAAGCGGGCCTATCAGCCGAAAGTCTCGTCAATCGATCGGGCGACGCCTAACCCAACGCGTCGTTCACCTGCTCGTTGAACTCCGCCATGTCCAGCGCGCTGTTGATCTCGCGCGGCAAGGCATCACGCACCGAGAAAACGCCCAGGATGCGCTGCTGGGCCGTCACCACCGGCAGATGCCGGAACCCGCGCTCGATCATGAGCACGATGGCTTCCGAGACCGGCGTCTCCGGCGGCACGCAGATCGGCTTGGGCGTCATCACTTCGCGCACGGTCGTCTTGTCGCAGTCGACGCCCTTGGCGACGACGCGCGCAAGCAGATCGCGTTCGGTAAGGATGCCCAGCATCATGTCCGGAGGCTCGAGCACGAGGACGCTGCCGCAATTGGCGCGCGACATCACGCACGCGGCCTCGCGGATGGTGGTTTGCGGCGGCACGCTGACGACGTGCTTGTTCGCCATCGATTGGAAGACAGTGCGTTCCGCCATGGGGAACCTCCTGGTAATGGCGTGCTAGCGCAACGAGGCGTTCAACTTTTCCAGCGCTGAGGTGCCGGGGCACAAAACTTCCGCGCCCAGCATGTTCAGCGGCTTGTCCGACGTATTCAACGCCGTATGCATGTCGGTCGCAAGTGGATCGACATACAGCAGGCCGGTCACCACCTCGCCGAGCGCGGCGTGATGCTGCATGTAGGCCATCGCCGCCGTGCGGTCGGTCGGGTCGTAGTCGGCGTGCAGGCTGCGCAGGCGCAGCAGGGAGCCGTCGTGCTGCCGCACGTCGACCACCTCGCCCGGCGCGTATTCGCTCACGATTTCTTCGCGACTCGTGATGAAGTCGATGCGGCTCACCGCCTCGTTGTGCTCGCGCACGTAGTCGTAGCTCTTCGTGCTGCCGGGGTGGTTGTTGAAGGCCACGCACGGGCTGATCACGTCGATGAACGCCGCGCCGCCATGCGTGATCGCGCCCTTGATGAGCGGCACGAGTTGCGCCTTGTTGCCAGAAAAACCGCGGCCCACATACGTCGCTCCGAGTTGCAGCGCAATGCCAACGAGATCGACGGGGCTGTCGCTGTTCACCGCGCCTTTCTTGCTCTTGCTTCCCTGGTCCGCAGTTGCCGAGAATTGCCCCTTGGTCAGGCCGTAGACGCCGTTGTTCTCCACGATGTAGGCCATGCGCACACCGCGGCGCATCGCATGAGCGAACTGGCCGAGCCCGATCGATGCCGAATCGCCGTCGCCCGACACGCCAAGGTAGAGCAACTCTCGATTCGCGAGGTTCGCACCCGTGAGGACGGAAGGCATGCGCCCGTGCACCGTGTTGAACCCGTGCGATGCGCCCAGGAAGTAGTCCGGCGTCTTCGAGCTGCAGCCGATGCCCGAAAGCTTGGCGACGCGGTGCGGCTCGATGTCCAGCTCCCAGCACGCCTGGATGATCGCGGCCGAGATCGAGTCGTGGCCGCAGCCAGCGCACAGCGTGGATATCTTGCCTTCGTAGTCTCTGCGCGTGTAGCCGACCTTGTTCGTCTCCAGGGTCGGATGGTGCATCCGCGGTTTGGCGATGTAGGTCATTTCACGGCCTCCTCGACAGGCGCCGCGCCGGCCCGCATCCGCGAGGGCAGCTGGTCCATGATCGCCTTCGTGATGAAGCGAGCGGTGATCGGCGTGCCGTCGAAGTGCAGCACCTTCACGAGCTTCTTCGGATCGATCTCCAGCTCGTTGACGATGAGCGAGCGCATCTGCGCATCGCGGTTCTGCTCGACCACGAAAACCTTGTCGTGATCGGCGATGAAACGCGCGACGCTTTCCGGAAACGGGAAGGCACGCAGCCGCATCGCGTCGAGATGCACGTTCTGCGCGTCGAGCACAGTCAGCGCCTCTTTCATCGCGGGGCTCGTCGAGCCGAAGTACAGCACGCCCAGCCTTGTCCTCTCCCTCGCGAGTTGCACGACCGGCTGCGGAACCATCGTCGCAGCCGTCTGGAATTTGCGAAGCAGCCGCTCGACGTTGTAGGTGTAATCGGGCCCGCGCTCCGAATAACGCGCGTACGGATCGCGCGTCGTGCCGCGCGTGAAGTAAGAGCCCTTCGCCGGATGCGTGCCCGGCAGCGTGCGCCACGGAATACCGTCGCCATCCACGTCCTTGTAGCGGCCGAAATCCTTGCCGGCTTCCAGCTCGTCGTAGCTCATGACCTTGCCACGGTCGAACTGCCTGCCCTCTTCCCACTTGAAAGGCTCGCACAGGCGCTGGTTCATGCCGATGTCGAGGTCGGTCATCACGAATACGGGCGTCTGCAGTCGCTCGGCGAGATCCAGCGCCGCGGCTGTGTGGTCGAAGCACTCGTGCGGGTCTTCGGGAAACAGCATCACGTGTTTCGTGTCGCCATGCGATGCATAGGCGCACGAGACAATGTCGGCCTGCTGCGTGCGTGTGGGCATTCCGGTGGACGGGCCGCCGCGCTGCACGTTGATGATCGTCGCCGGAATCTCGGCGAAATACGCGAGGCCGATGAATTCGGTCATCAGCGAAACGCCCGGGCCCGAGGTGGCGGTGAAAGACCGCGCGCCGTTCCACCCCGCGCCGATCACCATGCCGATGGATGCCAGCTCGTCCTCGGCTTGCACGATCGCAAACTTGTGCTGGCCCGTGGCCGCGTCGACGCGGTATTTCGAGCAGTATTTCTGGAACGCCTCTGCGCAGGACGACGATGGCGTGATCGGATACCACGCGCACACTGTCGCACCACCGTAAACAGCCCCGAGCGCCGCCGCATTGTTGCCGTCGACGAAGATGCGATTGCCGACGCTTTCCGCACGCTTGACCGTCAGGCCGATGGGCCACTTCAGGTGTTCCTTCGCGAAGTCGCGGCCCAGGTGCAAGGCCTGCACGTTGGACGACAGCAGCTTTTCCTTGCCCTTGTACTGCTCGCCGAAGAGCTTCTCGATCACCAGCGGATCGATCTCCAGCAACACCGACAGCGCACCGACGTACACGATGTTCTTGAACAGCTGCCGCTGCCTGGCATCGGTGTAGACCGCGTTGCAGATCTCGGTGAGCGGCATGCCGATCACGTGCACGTCGTCGCGGAATTTCGAGGGCGGCAGTGGCCGCGTGCTGTCGTAGAAAAGATAGCCGCCCGGCTCTATCTCGGCCACGTCCGCATCCCATGTCTGCGGGTTCATCGCGACCATCATGTCGATGCCGCCGCGACGCCCCAGCCAGCCGGCCTCGCTCACGCGCACTTCGTACCACGTGGGCAAGCCCTGGATGTTGCTCGGAAAGATATTGCGCGGGCTCACGGGCACGCCCATGCGCAGGATCGCTTTGGCGAAAAGCTCGTTCGCGCTCGCCGAGCCCGAGCCGTTCACGTTCGCGAACTTGACGACGAAATCGTTGACCGCTGTGATCGACTTCATGCCGCCACTCCTTCCTTGACCTTGTCGCGGCAGGCCGGCCCCGCATGCGTCGGCTCGAAGAGGTACTTCTGCATGTCCCAGGCGCCGGTGGGACAACGCTCGGCGCACAGGCCGCAGTGCAGGCAGACGTCTTCGTCTTTCACCATGATGCGGTCCGTCTTCAGGTGGCCGGACGTGTAAAGGTCCTGCGCGAGATTGAGCGCGGGCGCCTTCAGGCGCTGTCGCAGATCGGGCTCGGTGCCGTCGGCCGTGAAGGAGATGCAGTCCATCGGGCAGATGTC
>DATJJL010000003.1:0-11849 GCA_035492155.1 Ramlibacter sp.
TAGCCGAAGCTCGCGCCGCGTTCGCAGGCCATGAAACTGTCTTCGGCCAGGCCTTTTTCCTTTGCGGCCGCACGCGCCTTGTCGATCACGTTCTTCATGTCGTGCGGCGCGAGGAACTGGCCCTTCTTGATGTTCACCGGCTTGCCCGACTGAGCGACCGCGCGGATGAAATCGGTTTGCCGGCAAAGGAAGGCGGGCGTCTGCAGCACGTCGACAACTTTGGCCACCGTTGGAATCTCAGCCTCGGTGTGCACGTCGGTGATGATCGGCACGCCGAGCTCCTTCTTCACCTTCGCGAGGATCTCCAGGCCCTTTTCCATACCCGGCCCGCGAAAGCTCGTGCCCGACGAGCGATTGGCCTTGTCGTAGCTGCTCTTGAAGATGAAGGGGATGTGCAGCGCGGAGGTGATCTCCTTCAACTGCCCGGCGACATCCATCTGCAATTGCTCGGACTCGACCACGCATGGGCCGGCGATCAAGAAAAACGGCCTTTGCAGGCCAATATCGAAGCCGCAAAGATTCATTGGAGAACGTCCTGTATCTTTTCAACAATCGGCAGCGAACCCACACGTGTCGAATGATCGACCAGTGTGTTTCGCTCTTCATCAGTCAAGGACGACAGGTCTCCGCCCTCAAACCACGTCATCGCCTTCAGGCTCTCGCTGGGCTGGAAATTACTTCCGAACATCTGACGAGCAACAGACAAGCCGCGCTCCAGGCTGACCCCGGCGCGCAGCATCGCCGCGATATCGCGATAGTCCTTGGCTTCGATCCGTTGAAGCAGCACCTTCACCTTGGTCGCCATGAGGTCGTCGAGCGACGCGACTTTCAGGACGCCATCGTCCGTCCATTGGGGCTGTCCGTAACGGCCGAAGCCGATCGTGCCGAAAAACGAAATCTTCACGTAGTCATCCTGACCCGGTATCGGCCGCAAGAGCAGGGTCCAGGTGTTCGGACGATCCTGGAGCACGGTGGCATCGGCCGCCAACGGCAAGGCGTCCAGAAGTACCGTTTTATCCAGCGGCTCTTCGATGAAGAAATCGAAATCGACGGACTGCCGGTGGCCCAAACGCAAGGCAATGGCCGTACCGCCATACAACACGAATCCCAGACCTGCAATGGGACGCAACAGCGGCCATAGTGCTGTTTGCGCCTGCGGCAAGATATGCATGCAAGGCGTGAAGCGGTTGTCGTGTGACATCAGGCAAAGTGCCTCGTCGGCATCGGCGGCAGGTTGCCGGGCCGCCCCAGCCCGAGGCGCAAGTTCCAGTAATTCCACGAGCGCTCGCTGAATTGCCCGGCTTCGGCCCGAAGCAATACTTGGCGCAGGAAGTCGTCGCCTTCGCTCTCGCGCAAAAGCATCACGTCGTCCCAGTCGCCCAATTCCATGACTTGCGCAGCCACCCTGTCGGGCTGTGACACTGCTTGCGCGCCGGGCTTCCACCAGATGTATTTGGAGGCCAGGCGCATCATCAGCGCAAGATTCATGCGACCGCCTTGAGCGGGGGTTTGGCGGTCTTGCCTTGCGCTTGGTGCTCGCACGCCGCCTTGATGTACGAATTGAAGAGCGGGTGGCCGTCCCACGGCGTGGACTTGAATTCGGGGTGGAACTGCACGCCCATGAACCAGGGGTGCACGTCCTGCGGCAGCTCGACGATTTCGGTGAGCTGTTCGCGCTGCGTGAGCGCGGAGATCACGAGCCCCGCACCGCGAAGCTGGTCGAGGTACTTCACGTTGGCTTCGTAGCGATGGCGATGGCGCTCGTCCACCACGTCGCCGTAGATCTGGTGCGCGAGCGTGCCTTTGGCGACGTCGGACTTCTGCGCGCCCAGGCGCATGGTGCCGCCGAGATCGGACGTGGCGCTGCGCTTTTGCAGCGTGCCGTCGCGGTCTTCCCATTCGGTGATGAGGGCGATGACGGGGCTGGGTGTGTCGGAATCGAACTCGGTGCTGTTGGCGTTCGGAAGGCCCGCGACATCGCGCGCATATTCGATCGTGGCGACCTGCATGCCCAGGCAGATGCCGAGATAGGGGATCCTGTGCTGGCGTGCAAAGCGTGCGGCGAGGATCTTGCCCTCGATGCCGCGCTTGCCGAAGCCGCCCGGCACGAGGATGGCATCGAACTTCGACAACTGCGGCGCCGTTTCCGGTGTGATCGTCTCGGAATCGACGTAGTCGATCTTCACGCGCACATGGTTCTTCATGCCGGCGTGCTTGAGCGCTTCGTTCAGCGACTTGTAGCTGTCCGACAAATCCACGTACTTGCCGACCATGGCAATGGTGACTTCGCCTTGCGGATTCTCGACCTCGTGCACCAGGTTGTCCCAGCGCTTGAGGTTGGCCGGAGGCGTGTTCAGGCGCAGCTTGTCGCAGATGAGGCCGTCGAGCCCTTGCTCGTGCAGCATGCGCGGGACCTTGTAGATCGTGTCGACATCCCACATCGAGATGACGCCCCATTCGGGCACGTTCGTGAAGAGCGAAATCTTCGCGCGCTCTTCTTCGGGAATCTTGCGGTCGGCGCGGCACAGAAGGGCGTCGGCGCTGATACCGATCTCGCGCAGCTTCTGCACCGTGTGCTGCGTGGGCTTGGTCTTGAGCTCGCCGGCTGCAGCGATCCAGGGCAAATAGGTGAGGTGCACGAAGGCGGTTTGGTTGGCGCCCAGGCGCAGGCTCATCTGCCGTGCGGCTTCGAGGAAGGGCAGCGATTCGATGTCGCCCACCGTGCCGCCGATCTCGACGATGGCCACCTCGGCCTCGTTCGCCGTGCCCATGCGCGCGCCGCGCTTGATGAAATCCTGGATTTCGTTGGTGACGTGCGGGATGACCTGCACCGTCTTGCCGAGATAGTCGCCGCGGCGCTCTTTTTCGAGCACCGACTGGTAAATTTTGCCGGTGGTGAAATTGTTGACCTTGCCCATGCGCGTCGTGACGAAGCGCTCGTAGTGGCCAAGATCGAGATCCGTTTCGGCGCCGTCGTCGGTGACGAAGACCTCTCCATGCTGGAAAGGCGACATCGTGCCGGGATCGACGTTGATGTACGGGTCGAGCTTGATGAGGGTGACTTTGAGGCCGCGCGATTCGAGGATCGCGGCCAGGGAGGCTGAGGCGATTCCCTTGCCCAGGGAACTCACCACACCGCCTGTGACGAAGACGAATTTGGTCATGTCTGTCCAGAGGTGGTAATAGCGAATTATACCGACGCCTTCGGCGCGGCATAACCTTGCAAGCGTTCCACACGGGCCGCGTTGCGTCCGGTGAACGCTTGCAGCGCAGGGCTCACGCCTGCGCAAGGGCGTCGGTACACTGCGCGTATGGCTGATCTTGCCGGGAAACACTTCGTGCTCGGGCTATCCGGGGGGATTGCCTGCTACAAGGCGGCGGAGCTGTGTCGTGCGCTGATCAAGGCTGGCGCGACTGTGCAGGTTGTGATGACCGAGGCGGCGGAACAGTTCATCACTCCCACGACCATGCAGGCGCTGTCGAATCGGCCCGTGTATACGTCGCAGTGGGACGAGCGCGAACCGAACACCATGCCGCACATCAACTTGTCGCGCGGTGCGGATGCGATCCTGATTGCCCCTTGCAGCGCGGACTTCATGGCCAAGCTGCTTCATGGGCGTGCCGACGAGCTCCTTTCCCTCATGTGTCTGGCGCGGCCCATCGCGGCGGTGCCGCTGCTGCTGGCGCCCTCGATGAATCGCGAGATGTGGGCGCATCCGGCCACGCAGCGCAACATGCAGCAGCTCACGGACGACGGCGCGACGATCCTGGGCGTGGGCTCGGGCTTCCAGGCCTGCGGCGAATACGGCGACGGCCGCATGCTCGAGCCGCCCGAGTTGCTGGAGGACATCGTGGCGTTTTTCCAGCCCAAGCACCTCATGGGCAAGCGCGTGCTGGTGACGGCCGGGCCGACTTTCGAGGCCATCGATCCGGTGCGTGGCATCACGAATCTTTCCAGCGGCAAGATGGGTTTTTCGATCGCGCGTGCCGCGCGAGAAGCGGGCGCCGACGTGACGCTCGTCGCCGGACCGGTGAGCCTGGCGACGCCGCGCGGCGTGAAGCGCATCGACGTGAAGTCTGCGCGCGACATGCTCGCTGCAACGCAGCCGCAAGCCGAACAAGCCGACATCTTCATTGCGACCGCGGCTGTTGCCGACTGGCGGCCCGCAGGCGAAAGCGAACAGAAGATCAAGAAGGATGGCAGTGGCAAGGCGCCGCGGCTCGAGTTCACCGAAAACCCCGACATCCTCGCGACGGTGGCGCAATTGCCGCGCGCGAAGTCCGGACAGCTTTTTTGCGTGGGCTTCGCGGCCGAAAGCCACGACCTGCTCGCCAACGCGCAGGCCAAGCGCGCACGCAAGGGCGTTCCGCTGCTCGTGGGGAACATCGGGCCCGCAACCTTCGGCGCGGACGACAACGCGCTGCTTCTCGTCGACGAAAAAGGTGCGGTCGAAATGCCCCGGGCTTCCAAGCTGGAGCTCGCGCGCCAGCTCATTGCGCAGGTTGCGCAGCGCACAAGAAAATAGCACCTCGAAAAATGAAGATCGACGTCAAGATTCTCGATCCGCGAATGACGGATCAGCTTCCCGCCTACGCGACGCCCGGCAGCGCCGGGCTCGATCTGCGCGCCTGCATCGACGAGCCGCTCACTCTCGCGCCGAATGCGTGGAAGCTCGTCGGCACCGGCATTGCGATCTACATCCGCGATCCGGGCTACGCGGCGATGATCCTTCCGCGTTCGGGCCTGGGCCACAAGCATGGCATCGTGCTGGGCAACCTCGTGGGCCTGATCGACAGCGACTACCAGGGCCAGCTCATGGTGAGTGCGTGGAACCGCAGCAGCACCGAATTCACCTTGCAGCCGATGGATCGTCTTGCCCAGCTCGTGATCGTTCCGGTCATGCAGGCCGAGCTCAACGTCGTGGCGGAATTCCCACCGACGCACCGCGGCGAAGGCGGCTACGGCTCGACGGGCAAGGGCTGATCCCCGGCTGAGGCAGGCCACAGCCGCGCAAGGTCGCTCCTACAGCCTCGGCCAGACCTTCCTACGCACATGCGCGGCATCGATGCCGCCATGGCAGGACGCATGAATCCTTAAATCGAAAGACGAGGCCGGCCGCGTCGGCTGCGCCCCTGTCAATCAAAGGAGTCATCCATGCGAACCATCCGTCTTGCTTCGATTGCCGGCGGCGTCGCGGCGCTCGCCCTGGTTTCGGCGTGCTCGACCGATCGCAGCGTTGCGGTCAACGTACCGCCGCAACCGGCGCCCGTGTACTCGTCGACCACCGTCACGCCCGTACCTGCTGCTTCGACCTATGCCACAGCACCTGTCGGCGTGGAATACGGCCGTGTGACCAACATCCAGTATTTCCCGGGCGGCGTCGCGCGTAGCGGCCCGAACATTCCGGGCGCGATCCTCGGCGCAGTCGCCGGGGGCGTGATCGGCCACCAGATCGGCGGCGGCTCCGGCCGCGACGCCGCAACGGTGCTCGGCGGTGCTGCCGGTGCAGCGGTGGGCAGCCAGGTCGGCCGTACCACGACCGTGGCAGATGCGGTGTATCGAATCACCGTGCAGACCGATTCGGGCGTGATCCGCTACTTCGATGTGCCGACTTCCGGCGACCTGCGCGTGGGCGACCGCGTGCACGTCGACAACGGCGTGATCTACAGGGGCTAAGGAGAGTCGTCATGCGTTACAGCCGAGTGCTGACGCTGGCCGGGGCCGCGGCGATTGCCGCGAGCCTTTCGGCTTGCGCCTACAACGAGGACCCCTACGGGGCCAACAACTACCCGGTGTCGGACATCAATCCGAACCCGGCCGGCACGGTGCTCGCCCCAGGGACGAGCAACACGGCCTATAACAACTACGTCTCTCCCGGCGTGACCACCTATGTCGCACCCGGAACGACGACCACCTACGTTGCCCCGAACGGCACGACAACCACCTACGTTGCGCCGGCAGGGACGACGGCCTATGTCACACCGGGCACGACGACCGTCGTTCCAGCGCAGACCTACGTTGTCCCATCCGTCGAGTATGGCCGCGTGACGAACGTCGCCGTCGTCAATGGCGGCACGCGCGCGAGCGGCGCGAATGCGGCAACCGGCACGATCGTCGGCGGCGTGATCGGCGGGGCGCTGGGCAACACGATCGGTGGCGGGGCGGGCCGGATCGCAGCGACGATCCTCGGCGCGATCGGCGGTGCTGCCGTCGGCAACACGCTGGCAACGCGGCCGTACACGAACTACGCCGGGCCGGTGTATCGCGTGTGGGTCGCGACCGATGCCGGTGTGATGCGCACCTATGACGTGACCGCGACCAACCTGCGGCCGGGCGACCGTGTGCGCATCGACAACGGTGCGATCTATATGGGTTAGGCGAACTTGAAGAAGCCGGTCCCGGCGCTGCCGCGGCCGACTTCTTCTTCGGTCGCTTCCCTCACGTCCTCGACCTTCATCTGCAGCCGGATCGCAATGCCGGCGAGCGGGTGATTGCCGTCGATGACGACGTGATCGGGATAGATTTCGGTGACGGTAAACAGCGTGCCTTTGGGCGCGCTTGTTTTCGCGCCGGGCGGAAGCTCCTCGAAAGTCATGCCTTCGTCGAGTTCCGCGGGAAAGAGCTTGCGGTCCTCGAGGAACACGAGCTGCTCGTCGTAATCGCCGAAGGCTTCCTCGGGCTCGAGGTGCAGATCGAGCTTGTCGCCGGCCACGTGGCCTTGCAAAGCCTCGTCAACCTTCGCGAGCAAATCCTCGCCGCCCACGAAGAATTCGACGGGCTCTTTCAGTTCGTCCAGTACTTCGCCCAAAGTGTCCTTCAAGGTCCACGTAAGCGCCACCACGCACTGCGGCGTAACCTGCATCTTTGCCATGGGAGAATTCTCGCATCGTTCCCCATCGCTCCATGGACATCGAAGAAAAAACCAGCTTGCTGGGCGGCCTCACGCCTGCGCAATTCATGCGGCGCCATTGGCACAAGAAACCGCTGGTCGTGCGGGGCGCGGTGCCCGGCATCCAGCCGATCCTTTCGCGTTCGCAACTGTTCGAGCTCGCGGCGCATGAAGACGTGGAGTCGCGGCTGGTTGCCAATGTGCGCGGCCGTTGGCAGTTCAGGCGCGGGCCTTTCGCGCGGCGGGCGCTGCCCGCGTTGTCGCAGTCGCGCTGGACGCTGCTCGTGCAAGGCGTCGACTTGCACGACGACCGCGCGCACGAGCTGATGCAGCGCTTCGCCTTCGTTCCACAGGCGAGGCTCGACGACCTCATGATCAGCTTCGCCACGGACGGCGGCGGCGTCGGCCCGCACTTCGACTCTTACGACGTGTTCCTTCTGCAAGTGGAGGGCAGGCGCAGGTGGCGCATCGGCCGCCCGAAGGACTTCACGTTGCGCGAAGACATGCCGGTAAAGATCCTCGCGAATTTCGAGCCGGAGGAAGAGCACGTGCTGGGGCCTGGCGACATGCTCTACCTGCCGCCGCGCTGGGCGCACGACGGCATCGCCGATGGCGCGTGCCAGACGTATTCGATAGGCTTTCGCTCGGCGAACAAGGGTGAACTTGCGCGCGAGCTGTTGCAGCGGATCGCCGACGAGGCAGGCGACGCATTGGGCGACGAGGCGATCTATCGCGATCCGACCCAGCCCGCGACGCGCAGCGCGGGCGAGGTGCCCGCACTGCTTCAGTCGTTCGCGGCGGATGCACTGCGCGCGGCGCTGCGCGATCCCGACGCGATGGCGCGTGCACTCGGCGAATACCTCACCGAGCCCAAGGCCAACGTGTGGTTCGAATCCAGCGATGCGGTCGTGGCGAGCGATCAAGGCGTGAAGCTCGATCGCCGCACTCGCATGATGTACGACGCGAAGCACGTCTTCATCAATGGCGAGAGCTTGCGCGCGGCGGGCCGCGATGCGAAGCTCATGCACGCGCTGGCCGACGCGCGGTGGCTGACGCGCAAGCAGGTCGCCGGCGCGAGCGCCGATGCGAGATCGGCACTCGGATCGTGGATCGAAGCAGGCTGGGCGCATGCGCTTGTGGAGGATTGACCATGGCGACTGAAGAGCAGCAACCGCTCCCCTCCGGGGCCTTCCAGGGCCGCGAAAGTTTCCAGCAACTCGTGCGCGATGCGCTCGCCGCTGCCGCGCGCGAAGGCTGGCGCGAGATCGTGCTGAGCGATCCTGATTTTGCGGACTGGCCGCTTTACGAACGCGCTGTCGTGCAGTCGCTGCACGACTGGTCGCAGACCGGGCGCAAGTGCATCCTGCTCGCGCGCCGCTACGACGATGTCGTGCGCCAACATGCCCGCTTCGTCACCTGGCGCAGGACGTGGGCGCACATCATCGAAGCGCGCGGCTGCCCATCGGCCGATCCGCTCGAGATTCCGAGTGCGATCTGGACCCCAGCGTGGGTGATGGAGCGGCGCGACATCGAGCACTGCGCGGGCTACAGCGGAGCAGAACCCGACAGGCGCGTGCTGCTGCGCGAAAAGCTGAACGAGTGGCTGGCCAAAAGCACGCCCGCCTTTGCGTCATCGACCCTCGGCCTGTGACAACTGTTGGGTTGCCGCAGGGAAGGCTGTGAATTTCTGCCTATAATCATGGATTGAGCATTTCCCCAATCCGGGGGTTGTGCGCAATTCCGGAAAACGTTTTCCCCGATAAGGAACCCTGAAATGAAGAAATCGCTCGTCCTGGCGACCCTCGTTGCAGCCGCTGCCCTGGCTGCCTGCGGCAAGAAGGAAGAACCCGCGCCGGCTCCGGCCCCCGCACCCGCTGCTGCTCCGGCCCCCGCCGCTTCCGCCCCGGCCGAAGCTGCTTCCGCCGCCGCTTCTTCCGCGATGGCTCCTGCCGAAGCCGCCTCTGGCGCTGCTTCCGCCGCTTCGAAGTAATCGCAACTCAGCGAACGATCAGGCCGCCTCCGGGCGGCTTTTTCGTTTCTGGAACACAGCGAAAAGGGCGGTGATCGCGAAGAGGGCGATCGCCATCGCATTCATCGCGGCACCTTGTCCCAGCGATTCGAGCAGCCGCCACGCCAGCGACGCGTGCAGGAGCAAGAGCGGCGCGTAGAAGCCGCGATTGAATTCCATCTTCACCTTCGCGACCGCCGGCAGGATCACCGGCGCGTGTGCCATCACCATGCTGACGACGAATCCGAGCCCCAGCGAGTGCAGCGACGCATCGCGTATGCCGAGCGACCAGCAGACGCCGCCGATCGCTAGCCACGCATAGCCTGAGATCAGGCACACAGCCATATAGCGCGGCAAGCCCGGTGCGCGAATCGTGCGGCGCGCGACGTCGAAGGCCAGCAGCCATAAAGCAAGCGCCACTAGCGCGATGCCGAAGAAGGCGGGCGACGCAGCCGCTCCCGCAGCCAATGCAGTCATCACGGCTGCCAACATCCCATTCGCGCCGGCCCGACGCGGCATCAGGCGCGTCATCTCCAATCGCTCGGCCGCAATCGTCACGACGAGAAACCCGAACCACCATTCCAGGGACGGCATGCCGACCGCAAACAGGACATTGCCGACAGCCCACGAAGCCGCGGCACACGCGAGCAGCAAGGTATGCGGCGCGCGCTCTCGCCGCCAGAACATCGCATTTACCGGCACGAACACCGCCGAAGCGGTGACGAGCAGGCCGGCTGCGAGCGCATGCAAGCCGGCGATGAGCGCGAGCGAAGCGAGTGCGGAAGCGAGCGGAGCGAGCCAGGCGATGCGGCGCTTCGCCGCAGTCGCGCGCTCGATGCCGATCAAGGTGCCGAAAAACCCGCAGATCATCAGCGCCGCATGCGACACGGCGGCCTGGCCGAGCCACTCATGCTGCGCGGTAACGACGCCTGCACGCACCAGGCCGCCGGCAATGCCGCACACGAGCGACACCACGACAGCGGCGAAGAGCGGAAGTTTGCTGACCGGTTTCACCAGCCCATGAACGATTTCGCTCGGCCGCTCATGCGTTCGGGCGACCATGGCGGCTCCCACACCAGTTCGACGTGGATCTTGAGCTCCGGGTCCAGAACGCGATCGAGCACGTCCTCGATGTCCGAGACGATCACGTCGGCGACCGGGCAGGCCGCAGTAGTCATCGTCACGTTGACGTCGACGCGGTTGTTCGCGACCTGCACGCCGTAAATGAGGCCGATGTTCACGATGTCGAGCGCGACTTCGGGATCCACGACCGATTCGAGCGCGCCGGCGATCACCGGCAGCAGCTCGGGCGGACCTTCGTACGGGAAGGGCGAATCCTTCATGACGGTTTTTCCGCGGAGGAAATGAAGAGCATCCGCGAGAGTTGCTCGCGGTTGTCCACGATGTCCGCGAGCGTGTAGCGGTCCAGCACGGCATAGAAGGCGTCAATGGCTTCTGCCAGCACGCCGCGCAGGTGGCATTCGGGAGCGAGGCAGCAATCGCCGCCTTGCTCGCCGAAGCACTCGGCCGCGACCACCTGGCCTTCCGTCTGCCTGACGACCTCGCCGATCGAAACGACTTCGGCCGGCATCGCGAGTTCGAGCCCGCCGCCCTTGCCACGAACATTGGCCAGCCAGCCTTGCTTGCCCAGGAAGTGCACGACCTTCACGAGATGGTTTTCCGACACGTCGTACGCCTGCGCGATCTGCGCAATCGTGGCGCGCCGGCGGCCTGCGGCGCCGAGGTAGATCAGCACACGCAAGGCGTAATCCGTGAAGGCCGTGAGCTTCATGACTGCACCGCTGTGCCCGTCGTTGCGATCACGGGCTTGGTCTTGCCGCGGCCGAGCAGCTTGATCGCGTAGATCGCGAGCAGCACGCCGCCGATGGCGAAGACGATGTCGCCGGGAACGCGCAGCCACACCATGCTTTCCATGAACCTGGAGTGCACGACTTCGGCCGAGCGCGCATACCACAGACCTTGCGTGACCGACTGGTAAGCCTGGTAGATGCCCGCGGGCAGCAGCGACAGGAACACCATCATCGCCAGGCCGATGTTCAGCATCCAGTACACAGGCTTGAGCAGGCCGTCGGCATGCAGGTGGCGCGCATACAGGCCGCGCAGGCAGAACAGCATCAGGCCGATGCCCAGCATGCCGTACACGCCGAAGAGGGCGGCGTGGCCGTGTGCAGCCGTCATGTTCAGGCCTTGCACGTAGTAGAGCGATGCGGGCGGGTTGATGGCGAAACCAAGCAGCCCGGCGCCCACCGTGTTCCAGAAGCCCACGGCGACGAAGCACAGCACAGGCCACTTGTACGCGTCCAGCCACGCGATGCCTTGCGAACGCTTCCACGTCTGCAGTGCCTCCAGGCCGATCAGCGTGAGCGGCACGACTTCGAGCGCGGAGAACACGGCGCCGACGGCGATGACCGAGGTGGGCGTGCCCGTCCAGTACAGGTGGTGCAGCGTTCCCAGGATCCCGCCGAAGAGGAACACGATGGTTTCCGCGACGATGGCCCGGTTGGCACTGGCGGCACGCACGAGACCCAGCTTGGTGAAGATCAGCGCGATCACGGCCGTGGCGAACACTTCGAAGAAGCCTTCGACCCACAGATGCACGAGCCACCATCTCCAGTATTCGATCAGCGAATAGTGCGTGTGCTGGCCCCAGGCGAGCGACGACGAGTAGAAGCCGCCGATGCAGACAGCCGACAGGAACACCATGGCGATGAGGCCGCGGCTTTCGGAAGGCGTCATGAGGGCGGGCCACAGCGCGCGGCCGAGCAGGAAGGCCCAGAACAGCAGGCCGACGAACAGCAGGATCTGCCAGACGCGGCCCATGCTCGTGAACTCGAGACCTTGATTACCCAGCCAGAAGCTGAAGTCGACGCCGCGTTGCTGCAGCGTGCCGAGCCAGCCGCAGGCCGTGGAACCGACGACGATCGCGATCA
>DATJJL010000004.1:0-9132 GCA_035492155.1 Ramlibacter sp.
CACCGCGGGGCCCGGTGTATGCTGGGTGATGCAAAACGGTACGTTGCTCGCCGCGGTCGACCTCGGCTCCAACAGTTATCGCCTGGAGATCGGCCGCTACGAACACGGCCAGGTCCGCCGCACGGAATACATCAAGGAAACGGTTCGGCAAGGCAACGGCCTCGATTCGTCACGCAACCTCACGCGCGAGGCGATGCAGCGCGGCTGGGATTGCCTCGCACGTTTCGGTGAACGCCTGCGAGGCATGCGCAAATGGCAGGTGCGCGCGGTCGCGACACAGACCTTGCGCGAGGCCAGGAACCGCGACGACTTCCTTGCACGCGCGCACGAGGTCCTCGGCTTTCCCATCGACGTGATCTCCGGCAAGGAGGAAGCGCGTCTTATCTACCAGGGCGTTGCGCACCTGCTGCCGCAGTCGGAAGAAAAGCGGCTCGTCGTCGACATCGGCGGCAGGTCGACCGAGCTGATCCTCGGTCATGGGTACGAAGCGCGCGTGATGGAAAGCTACCGTGTCGGCAGCGTCGCGTGGTCCATGCGCTACTTCCCGCAAGGCGTGCTGAGCGTCGATGCATTCGAGGCTGCGGAAGTCGCAGCGCGAGCCGTGCTCGAAGAAGCGGTCGACGCTTACCTGCCCGACGAATGGGCGGTGAGCTACGGATCTTCCGGAACCATAGGCGCGGTCTCCGACATCCTGGATGCCGCGGGTGGCCCGCCGGGCATGATCGCGCGCGACGACCTGGACTGGATGCGCGACGTGCTCGTCTCGGCGGGCCATTCCGACAAGGTGAAACTCGCAGGCCTGAAAGACGACCGCCGCGCGGTGATCGGCGGCGGCCTTGCGGTGCTGCGTGCCGTGTTCCATACGCTCGAGATCGACCAGATGGAAGCGGCGCAAGGGGCGCTGCGCCATGGCGTGCTGTACGACATGCTCGATCGCGAGCAGGCCGATACCGATGTGCGCGCTGCGACCGTGAGCCGGCTTTGCGCGAAGTTCGACGCGGACACGGCGCAGGCTTCGCGCGTTTCGCGCACCGGGTGCGCGCTGCTGCGCCGCCTGCGCGCCGGCGAAGACACGCGCGAACTCGCGCGCCACGAGCGCAAGCTCGCCTGGGCTGCGCAGCTGCACGAGATCGGCGCCGCGGTGTCGCACAGCGACTATCACAAACACGGCGCCTACATCCTCGACAACACGGACGCGCCGGGCTTTGCCGTGCCGGAGTTGCATCGGCTCGGCACGCTCGTGCTCGGTCATCGCGGCAAGTTGCGCAAGCTCGACGCCGACTTCGACGACGAGCTGTTCGTGCATCAACTCATCTGCCTGCGTTTGGCAGTGATCCTCTGCCACGCGCGGCGCGATCCGGAAACGACAGGGCTGCAGCTTTCGAACTCGGGCCGGCGCATCACGCTGAAGGTGCCGGCCGCGTGGACGAAAAACTATCCGCAATCGGCTTACCTGCTGCGGCAGGAGGTCGAGTCGTGGCAGAAGATGCCGTGGGTGTTCGCGCTCAGTTAGCGGAGGGTGGCTCGTCGAAGAATCCGGCGAGCCACGCACCGGCGGCGCCCCCGGCAAATTGCGCGACGATGAATGCGGCAGCGCTCGCCGGGGCAATGCCCGCGAAGCTGTCGCTGAGCATCCGCCCGATCACTGCAGCGGGATTGGCGAATGACGTGCTCGCGGTGAACCAGTACGCCGCGCCGATGTAGGCCGCGACCAACGCTGCCATCTTTTCACGCGGACCGCGCAGCACGACGAACATGAGCCCCGCCGCGGCGACCGCTTCTGCGAGCCACAGCCCGGGACTCGCACGCACTCTCGTGCTGACCTGCAGGATGTTGGCGTCGAACATCGCATTCGCGAGCAATGCGCCGAGCACCGCGCCGGCCAATTGCGCGACGACGTAAAGCGACGGCAACAGCCGGCGGCGCTGCGCAGCCATGTCGCCGCGCCAGGCGAGCATGAGCGTGACGACCGGATTGAAGTGGGCGCCGCTTTCCGGGCCGAAGACCTCGATGAGCACGTAAAGCGCGAACACGGTGGCGAAAGTGTTCGCCATCAGCGCGACGCCGGCATTGCCCGCGCTCAGCCTCTCGGCCATGATGCCGGAGCCGATGACGGCGCACAACAGCATCCCTGTGCCGAGAAACTCCGCGAGGAGCGCCTTGCGGATGTCGGGCGTCTTCATTCCCGGATGAATTGCTCGAGCCGCCGGCGGATCTCCCGCAAGGTCTTGCGGAATGCCTCGAGCCGCTTCGCGTCGCTGCCCTGCACTTCCGAAGGGTCGAGGTAGCCCCAGTGCTCGACGCGGGGATGTCCCGGCCAGATCGGGCACACCTCGCCTGCGGCGTTGTCGCACACGGTGACGATCAGGTCCATGTGCGGCGCGCCGGGCGCTGCGAACTCATCCCAGCTCTTGCTGCGCAAACCTTCGATCGAAATGCCGGCTTCGGCGAGCACCTGCAGCGCGAGCGGATTGGGTTGCTGGTTCTCACGCGGGCTGCTGCCCGCGGAGAACGCCTTGAATCGCCCGCCGCCGACCTGGTTCAGCGCGGCTTCTGCCAGGATGCTGCGCGCCGAGTTGTGCGTGCAGAGGAACAGAACGTTCAGCGGTCGGCCCATTCAGCAGCAGGCCTTCTCGGCTTTTATGCCGGCGCAGCATCCGCCCGCGCGCGGCTGCGTCTCGCTGAATGTCGGGATCGATTCGAGAGTGTGGAACTGTTCCCACGCGACACCTTGCGGGTCGGTCACCCAGTACTTGTCGCTTCGGGCGTAGCAGCATGTGGTTTCGCCCTCGTCCTGCAATGACAGGTCGGCGCTCGCGGCGCGCGACTTCAACGTCGCGAGATCGTCATCGCTGTCCACCTGGATGCCGAGATGATCAACGCCGGTGTCGCGCCCGCGCGACGAGATCGCGAAGTTGACGGGCGGATCGTCGAGCATCCATTTGGCGTAATCGGATTCGCTGCGTGCGGGCTGCTGCCCGAACATGGCGTTGTAGAAGGCGATGTTCTTCGCCAGATCGTCGACGTGAACGTGCACATGGAACCGCTTCATGGTGCTTCCTTTCAGCAAGTGCGGCAGGTGGACGCCGAGCCCTCGCAGCAATGCTCTGAGAGATAGCCCAGCACGGAATTCATGGTCTTGAAGTTGGCGCGGTAGATCAGGTTGCGGCCGTCCTGCTCGACGGTCACGAGCTTCGCGTGCGCGAGTGCCTTCAGGTGAAACGACAACGCGTTGGGCGCGATGCGCAGCATGCCCGCAAGCACGGAAGGCGTGAGGCCCCCGGGCCCGGCCACCACCAGCGCGCGGAATGCGCGAAGGCGCTGGGCCTGCGCGAGCGCTGCGAGGGATTCGACGACTTTCGCTTCCTGCATGATTCAATCATACAAGAATTATTGAAGTGATGTGCGAGATCCGGCGGCGGCGACCCCGGCCTGCGCCGGGGTGACAAACTCAAACCATATCGGGAGGAAGCGATGCGACGAGCACCGTCTGCTCGCCGCCGTCCCGCTCGCGGGAGCGGAACCACCACACCGCGCCTTTGCGGATGGTCAGCTCGTGCGGCCTCATGCCCAGAAGCTTCGCCGCAGTCAGGCCGAGCGTGGGTTGGTGGCCGACGATGAGGACGGGCTGCTTCGCATCCGGCCACTGCGCCGCCGCCAGGACCGCTTCGGGCGACGCATCCGGCGCGAGTTCGTCACGGATCTTGTACTTGCGCCCGAGCGGCAGCACCGTTTGTTCGCACCTCAGCGCGGGGCTGCAGAGAATCCTGACGCTTTCACCAAGCTGGCGATCGAGCCACGCTGCCATTCGCGCGGCCTGCTTTTCGCCACGGGCGGTCAGGGCGCGTTGCAGGTCGCCTCCGCTCGCAGCTTCGTCTTCCGCTTCGGCATGGCGCCACAAGATAAGGTCCATGGGTTTCCTCCGGTGGCTGTTCGACCCGACTCAGGCTGTTCGGTTCAACGCCCGCAACGCCATATCGCGCTTCACGCCGAGAAGTCACGCCGAGAAGTGCCTGCGATAGCGCGCAGGCAGGTCCGAAATGCGCATCATCATCGGCAGGTCGGCGGAATTGAAATCCGGGTCCCATGCGGGCGGGCCGAGCACCTTCGCGCCCAGCCGCAGGTAACCCTTGATCAGCGCAGGCGGCTCGACATCCATGGAGCCGTCGAGTTGTTCCACCGGCAGCGGCAGTCGCGCACGCACGTGGTATTCGATCGGTGCGAGATGCGCCGCGCGCACTTGCTGCCAGATGCTCGCCGCCGCGTCGCCGCAGACCACGCCGTTGTGCAGCATCGGGATGCTCGCGCAACCGATCATCGTGTCGAGCATGTTGCGGCTCATGAATTCGGCCAGCGCGCCCCAGAGCGCGAGGATCACGCCGCCTTGGCGATGGTCCTTGTGCACACAGCTTCGGCCGAGCTCCACCATGCGGTCGCGCAGGTGGCGCAAGCGCGTCAGGTCGAATTCGGTGTCGCTGTAGAAGCTGCCGGCGCGCACCGCTTGCGCGGGCGTCAGCACCCGGTAAGTGCCGATGACCTCGTTCGTTTCGCCGTCGCGCACGAGCAGGTGTTCGCAGTAATCATCGAAGAGGTCGACATCGTGACCGGCGATCCAAGTGTCGAGGCGCGCACCCATCTCGCCGGCGAACACCTCATGGCGCAGGCGCTGCGCCTGCCTCACCTCGTCCTGGTGTTTCGCCCAGGCCACCACCAGCGCAGGACGGTGCGTATCAGGTCGTTGAAGTGACCCCCGAGGCAAGGTGACCGGCGACAGGGGCAAAGTCGGAGTGGGCAGTTCGTTCATGGCGCTCATCTTTCGATGCAGCCACTGTGAAATGCCGAGGTGACGCGCGCATGGCAGTTGCGCGACTGCCGCGTGACAGACTAGAACCGAACGCCTGCCGAGAAACGCAGGCTGTCCTGCGGCGCAAGGTTCAGGCTTTGTTCGTACGAGAAACGCACGAAGTAACGTGGCCAGTCATAGTTCACCGCCAGCCCCAGCCGCTGGCCCGCACCGCGCCCCTTGCTGAGCTGCAGCGACAGCGCCTGGCCGTTGTTCCAGCGATAGCCGCCGCCGACGTTGACGATGTCGTTCGAAGCGGCAGGTGTGAGCGCGCTCACGGGGCCTTGAGTGAACCCGAGCTGCCCGAACCAGTTATGGTCGGCTTGCAAGGTGAGCCCGACGCCCGGGTCGCCAATGCTGCGCGTCAGTGCGTAATCGGCCGAGAACCCTTGGGCACCTGCAAGCAAAGGCGCTGTGCCGACGACCGCGGCAGCGACACATTTGCGCAATGAAAGACCGGCACCCATGAGCTTCAATGTAGTCCGGTCGGGCCATTTGCGCACGCCTGCGCGGACAAGCTGTCGCGCCTGCGCGACGAGTGGCTGCTCAGCCGGCGCGAACGGCTTGCGCGAGGCGCTCCGCGACCGTTTTGGCGGTGCGCGGATCGCGTGCTTCGACCATCACGCGCAGCAGCGGCTCGGTGCCGCTGGGGCGGATCAGCACCCTGCCCGCGTCGCCGAGCTCCGCCTCGGCCTTGCGTGTCTCGGCGGCGAGCGCCTCGTTCTTCTTCCAGTCGCGGCCCGCGTCGAGTTTGACGTTGATCAAGGTTTGCGGAAAGAGCGTCACGCCTTCGAGCAATTCGGCCAGCGACTTGCCGCTGCGCGCGATGGCCATGAGCACCTGCAGCGCGCTGATCAAGCCATCGCCGGTGGTGTGCTTGTCCAGTGCGAGAAGATGCCCCGAGCCTTCGCCGCCCAGAAGCCAGCCGCGCGATTCGAGCTCTTCGAGCACGTAGCGGTCGCCGACCTTCGCACGCACCACTTCCACGCCGCGCGATTTCAGCGCCACCTCGATCGCCTTGTTGGTCATCAAGGTGCCGACAACGCCTTCCACTTTCTCGCCGCGCTCGAGCCGGTCGAGCACCATCACGTAGAGCAGCTCGTCGCCGTTGTACAGGCGCCCTGCCGCATCGACGATCTGCAGCCTGTCCGCATCGCCGTCGAGCGCAACGCCGAAGTTGGCTGCGTGCTTCTTCACGGCATCGACGAGTGCATCCGGATGTGTGGCACCGACGTGGTCATTGATGTTCAGGCCGTCGGGAGTGCAGCCGATGCAGACAACCTCCGCGCCGAGTTCGTGGAACACCTTCGGCGCGATGTGATAGGCCGCGCCATGCGCCGCATCGACGGCGATCGTCAGGCCGCGAAGCGTGAGGTCGTTCGCGAAAGTGCTCTTGCAGAACTCGATGTAGCGGCCCGCTGCGTCGTCGAGCCTGCGGGCTTTGCCCAGGCTTGCGGAATCGACCCATTGCGGCGGCTCGGCGAGCGCCGTCTCGACGGCGGCTTCCCATTCGTCGGGCAGCTTCGTGCCCTGCGCGCTGAAGAACTTGATGCCGTTGTCGGGATACGCGTTGTGGCTCGCGCTGATAACGACACCCAGGCTCGCGCGTTGCGCACGCGTGAGGTAAGCAACGCCGGGCGTCGGCAACGGCCCGAGCAGCACGACATCGACGCCGGCGGAATTGAAGCCCGACTCGAGCGCGCTTTCGAGCATGTAGCCGGAGATGCGCGTGTCCTTGCCGATCAGCACTGTCGGACGCTGTTCGCGCCGCTTGAGCACACGACCCACCGCATGCGCGAGGCGCAGCACGAAGTCGGGCGTGATCGGCGCTTGTCCGACGGTGCCGCGGATGCCGTCCGTGCCGAAATAAGTCCTGCTCATTGTTCCAACTCCATCGCAGCGCGCACCTTCAGTGCCGCGAGCGTTTCCTTCACATCGTGCACGCGCACCACATGCGCACCACGCTCGACGGCCAGCAGAGCTGCCGCAATGCTGGGCGCGAGGCGCTCGTTGACGGGCAGGCCCGTGACATTGCCCAGCGACGACTTGCGCGACCAACCGACCACGAGCGGATAGCCCGCGTCGAGCAACTGCGACTGCCTCGCGAGAAGTGCGAAGTTCTGCTCCACCGTCTTGCCGAAGCCGATGCCCGGGTCCCATGCGATGCGCGCAGCGTCGACACCGCGGCTGCGCAATGCGTCGCTGTGCATGCGCAGAAACTCGCGAACCTGCGGCACGGCATCGCCTTCCATCGGCGAGCGTTGCATCGTGCTCGGCTCGCCGTGCATGTGCATGATGCAAACGCCGCAGTTGGGGTGCGAAGCGATCGCGTCCATCGCGCCTTCGCGGCGCAGCCCCCAGATGTCGTTGATGATGTCCGCGCCCAGGTCAAGCGCCTCGCGCATGATCTCGGGCTTGTAGGTGTCCACGGAGATCGGAATGCCCAGCGTGACAGCATCGCGCACCACAGGGATCACGCGAGCACGTTCTTCCTCGAGCGTCACGGGTGGCGTGCCGGGCCGGCTCGATTCGCCGCCGATGTCGAGGATGTGGGCGCCCTGCACCACGAGCTCTTCGCAATGCGCCAGCGCAAGCCGCGTGCTCGCATAACGCCCGCCGTCCGAAAACGAATCCGGCGTGACATTCACGATGCCCATCACCTTGGGGCGCGACAGGTCGACGCGGAACCTCGTGGTTTGCCAATGCATGAGGCTATTTTGTCACCCCGGCGCCATCGATCCCGGCCTGCGCCGGGATGACGCGTTACGCCGCGGTGGGCGCGGGGTTGTCCGCCCCGACCGCGCTGCCGCCGCCTGGCGAGCCGGGCGTGCGAGGCGTGAAGTCCTTCGGCGGGCGCGGCTCGCGGCCGGCCATGATGTCGTCGAGCTGTTCGCTGTCGATGGTTTCCCACTCGAGCAGCGACTTCGCCATCACGTGCATCTTGTCGCTGTTGTCCTCGATGAGCTTGCGCGCCAGCGCGTATTGCTCGTCGATGATGCGGCGCACTTCCAGGTCGACCTTTTGCATCGTCGATTCGGAGATGTTGGTGGTCTTTGTCACCGAGCGGCCAAGGAAGACTTCGCCTTCGTTCTCCGCATAGACCATCGGGCCGAGCGCGTCGCTCATGCCGTAGCGCATCACCATGTCGCGGGCCAGGTGCGTGGCGCGCTCGAAGTCGTTGCTCGCGCCCGTTGTCATCTGGTTCATGAACACTTCCTCGGCGATACGGCCACCGAAGAGCATCGCGATCTGGTTGAGCATGTACTCGCGGTCGTAGCTGTAGCGGTCCTTTTCGGGCAGGCTCATCGTCACGCCCAGCGCACGGCCGCGCGGGATGATGGTGACCTTGTGCACCGGGTCGCACTTGGGAAGCAGCTTGCCGATGATCGCGTGGCCCGACTCGTGGTAGGCCGTGTTGCGGCGCTCTTCCTCGGGCATGACCATGGACTTGCGCTCCGGGCCCATGATGATCTTGTCCTTGGCCTTCTCGAAATCCTGCATTTCGACGACCCGGGCATTGCGACGCGCAGCCATCAAAGCGGCTTCGTTGCAAAGGTTGGCAAGATCGGCGCCCGACATGCCCGGTGTGCCGCGCGCGATGATCCCGGCGTTCACGTCCTGGCCGATCGGCACTTTGCGCATGTGCACGTTGAGGATCTGTTCGCGGCCGCGGATGTCCGGCAGCGTGACATAGACCTGCCGGTCGAAACGGCCCGGACGCAGCAGCGCGGCGTCGAGGATGTCGGGACGGTTGGTCGCGGCCACCACGATCACGCCGAGGTTGGTCTCGAAACCGTCCATCTCGACCAGCATCTGGTTGAGGGTCTGTTCCCGCTCGTCGTTGCCGCCGCCGAGGCCCGCACCGCGCTGGCGGCCGACCGCGTCGATTTCATCGATGAAGATGATGCAGGGGGCGTTCTTCTTGGCGTTCTCGAACATGTCGCGCACGCGGGCCGCGCCCACGCCGACGAACATCTCGACGAAGTCCGAACCGGAGATCGAGAAGAACGGCACCTTCGCTTCGCCCGCGATCGCCTTGGCGAGCAGCGTCTTGCCGGTGCCCGGGGGGCCGACGAGCAGCACGCCGCGCGGGATGCGACCGCCGAGCTTCTGGAACTTCTGCGGGTCGCGCAGGAAGTCGACCAGCTCCTTCACCTCTTCCTTGGCCTCGTCGCAGCCGGCGACGTCGGAGAACGTCAGCTGGTTGCTGCTCTCGTCGAGCATGCGGGCCTTGGACTTGCCGAAGCTGAAGGCGCCGCCCTTGCCGCCGCCCTGCATCTGGCGCATGA
>DATJJL010000005.1:0-14982 GCA_035492155.1 Ramlibacter sp.
AACCCTGCGCGACTCCGGGCCCACGAATTGGATGTATGAGAACTTGTCGCCGGTCGCGAATGAAATGAGGTTGCCCACTCGCAGCGTCGGGCTGAACTTGTCGAACAAATTACGCGCGTAGAAGCTCACGCCCCACTTGTCGTCGGGCGATCGCAGGGCGAAGCGGGCACCGACGATGGTGGTCGCCGGTAGATTCACGTTCGGGTCCGTGCGGTCGTAGACCTTCTCGGATGTGTGGACGACATCGGCGCCCAGCGAAGCGCGCATGGACCACAACGGAAAGCCGTAGTCGACAGCCAGTACCGCACGAATCTTCGGGGCACCGCCGGCCTGGTCGCCGGTTGCATCGCGTGTGCATCCGGCCGCCGAGCCCTGGGCGCATTGCACGAGGAACCCCGGCCCCAGCTTCGATTGCATGTAGGCCGCGCCTGCGTTGATCGTGAGCGCCCTCGTGGGCTTGCCGTAGACGTTGATCGTCGCGCCGCGAGCGGTGAGTTCCGGCGCGTTGGAGAACACGAACGCCAGCGTCGTCGGGTCCCACACGTTGGCCTGGTAGTTCTTGATCTTCATGTCGTACGCGGAGACGTTCAGCGCGAAGCGGCCATCCAGATACAGGTTCTTCAGGCCGGCTTCCAACATGAGCGGAATCTCCGGCTGGACCACCGGCGGAACCCTGGGATTCGTGGCGTTGTGATTGACCGCCGGACCCTTGTAGCCATGCGTGTAGGTCACGTAGCCCATGTGGTTGGCGTCGAAGTCGTACTGCGCGCCGGCGCGCCACGACACGTAGCTGTCCGATGTTTCGGCCGTGAGCGGAATCAGCCTTTGCGGTGTGAGCGCCCCAACGGCGCCGGGTGCGAGCGTGCCGGCTCGATCGGTGGACGCGTTTTCGTGCCCCACGCGCGCGCCGAGATTGACCGACAGCGCCTTGCTGAACTTGTACGTGCCTTGTCCGAACACCGCGGTGCTGGTGTTCTCGCCGCCCACCAGGTTGTGCGAACCGAGCGTGAAGGCAGGAAGCGTGAGGATGTTCGAGATGTCCTGCGTGATTTCGCCTTTGAAGTAATACGCGCCCGCCACGAAGTTGCCCCAGCTGTAGTCGGGCGAAGCGATGCGCAGCTCCTGGCTGACGTTGTGGTAAGTCTTGACCTCGGGCTGGAAGTAGTTGGGCGCGCGCAGGCTGATCATGTCGTAGTCGGCTGCGGCGATATCGTTCTTGACGTCCCGGAGCGCGGACACGGAGGTCAGCGTGTAGTCGCCCAGCGCCCAGTCGACCTGCGCCGAATAGCCGCCTACCCGCGTGAAGTTGCCGTTCTGGCTCGAGCTGGAGCACACGTCGGTGTTGTCCGGGCGAATCGTCACGCCGCAGGCGCTCGATGCGGTCGTCAGGAGCGAGCCCGGTGTCGACTTGTAGACGCTCCACAATCCGCCGCCGTGCAGCCGCGTCTCGGTCTGGTCCGCACTGAGGTTGACGGTGACGTCGCGCGTCGCCTTCCAGAGCATGCGCAGCCTCGCGCTCGTCTTGCGGGGGCTGTCCCATGAATCATCGAAGATGTCGTGCGTGCTTCGCGGATCGTCCCGCACGGTGCCGGTCACGCGAAAGGCGAGCGTGTCGCTCACCGGAACGTTGATCGCAGCCTGTGCGGATTTGCCATCGCGGTTTTGCGCATCGACGCGCGCCATGCCCTCGAACCTTCGCGTGTTCGGCGCCTTCGTCACGATGTTGATGATGCCGGCCGACGTGTTCTTGCCGAAGAGCGTTCCTTGCGGCCCCTCGAGCACCTCCACGCGCTCGACGTCGAACAGGTCGGGCGGATAGTCGCCCGCGCCCGACAGCGATACACCGTCCACGAGAATGCCCACGCTGCTTTCGGCCGTGAGCGAGAACGAGCTGCCGCCGAAGCCCCGTATCGACATTCCCAGACCGGGCGCGTTCGCGTCGAACGTGGGGACTGCCCGTGTCAGGTCCTGGATCGTGTGGATGTTTTGCTGGTCCAGTTGCTGGGACTGGACGACCGTCGCCGTTGCAGGAACGTCCTGCAAGCGCTCTTCGCGCTTGTTGGCCGTGATCGTCACCGGCTCCAATGTTGTCGGCGGCGGCGCCGACTGCGCGAGCACCGCCTGCGCAATCGCACTCATCACCACGCCGCAGCCAATGGCGGATCGCTTGCTTCGTCCCATCGAAGTCTCCTCCAGGTAATTCAACTAAGCGGTAGGCCTCACGGGCATGAGCGCGAACGCCGCAAACACTGCGAGAAGCGACGACGCCAGCCAGATCATCTGGTAGCCGCCCGTCGCGGAGAGCACGGCACCGGCCAGCACGGGACCGAGCACGCTTCCCAGGTTGGCTGCGAACTGGCCCATCCCCAAATCGCGCCCCGCCGCGCCGGTGCTGGGAAGCACGTCGATCAGCAAGGCCTGGTCGACCGCAAGAAACGTCCCGAACGCCACGCCACCCACGACGAACTGCACATAGAACGCGGCGAGGGTCGGCCACGCAAGGGGCACGATCATCGAAGCGGCAAGGAGGAACGACGCGCCGATGACGAAGGGCTTGCGTCGCATGACGCGATCGGACCATCGGCCGGTGATCGCCATGCCGAGAAACGTGCCGGGAAGCGACGCGAGATACAGAAGCGACACCGTCCTGGCCGCCTGAGCAGCAGTCTGCGCAGGTTGGATGTACGACTGGAGCATGTAGATGGTGTACGTGGCGGCGGATGCGTAGCCGAACATCATCAGCACCCTTGCGATCCACACCCAACGGAAGTTCCGGTCGCGCAGCGCGTAGGTGCACGACAGCAGGTGCGTTCCCATGCTCACGGGCTCCACTCGCATGGCAAGCGACGGCCGATCGCGCGCAGCAAGCACGAACGCGATCGAAAAGATCAACACGGCGGCCGCGAAGACCAGGTAGCTGCCCAGCTGGAACTTGCCGAACAAGGAACCCGCAACCGTCGTGCCGAGGACGAACCCGATCAGCACACCGATGCCTGCAACGGCCGACATCAGTCCGCGCTGCGCAGCCGGCATCCTGTCCGCAACGGTTGCGCCGAGCGGGCCCAGCACCATCGTGACGCCGACCTGCGCGACGATCCAGCCCGCAAGCAGTTGCGCAACGCTGGAGGAATACCGCATGCCGATCAAACCCGCGACGCTCGCGATCGATCCTGCGACGAGCCACGGTGCGCGTCGTCCCCAGCGTGACCGCGTGCGGTCGGAAGCGATGCCGATCAGCGGCTGCAGCACCATGGTCACGGCCACCGCCACCGACTTGATCATCGCGAGATTGCCCGCCTTGGCGGCGAACTCCATCTGCTGCACATGGAGCGGCAGGAGCACGCCGCCGACACCTCCCCAGACCGCCGACCCCGCCAGCGCCGCGAAGGCGTACAGGATCATGTAGCGGCGCATGGCCGACCCGCGTTCGTAATTCGAGGAATGAAGCTCGCCGATAGGAGCGGCGCTGTCGATGCTGCTCATGGGTCCTATGTCCTGTGCGGCATGTCGATGGTGAAAGTTGCCCCGTGCCCGGGCCCGTCGCTGTGGACTGTGAGCTTTCCGCCCATTTCCGAGGCCGCCACCGCGCTGCTGTGCAGACCGAAGCCGTGCCCGCTCGCGCGGGTGGTGAAGCCGTGGGCGAAGATGCGCGTGAGGTTGAGCGGGTCGATCCCCTCGCCCGTATCCTGCACGGTAAAGCGCAGGCGCTTTCCGTCTTCGGCCTGCACCAGCGCGCTGGATACCGTGACCTGGCGCGAGCCCTCGGGCATCCGTTCCATCGCTTGCGCCGCGTTGCGGATCAGATTGACCAGGATTTGCACGAGGCGCTGCCTGTCCACCGCGCAGGGCGGAACGTCCCCGTTGCGGCGGACCACCGCGACGCGGAAACGCTTGATGGTCTCGGCACTGAGGTGAAACGCCTGGTCGATGAGCTCCTCGGCGTGCGCCAGCTCCAAAACGCTCGAAGGCCCTGCATGTGCCTGCTGCGTGGAGACGACGTAGGTGATGTGGTCCACGCTGAGGGAAAGCCGGTCGAGGTCGCTCAGGGCCTCTTGCCGCTCCCCGCGAAGCGCAGCCAGAAGCTCGTTCAGATACGGCCGAAGGGCCTTGCCGCGCGGATCGGATTGCAGGAAGTGCGGCAAGTCATGCTCGTGCTCGTTGAGCAGGTGGAGCGCGCGCGCGAGTCCCTCCACCTTGGAATTGGCGATGGTGTTGCGCAGAACGTTCGCCGAGACATTGATGCTGTTCAGGACATTGCCGACGTTGTGCAGGACGTTGTTGGCGATCTCGGCCATGCCGGCGCGGCGCGCAGTGGTGACGAGCTGCTCCTGGGTTTCCTGCAGCTCGCGCGTGCGCGCCTGCACCCGCTGCTCGAGGCTTTCGTAGAGTTGTGCGTTCGCCAGCGACACGGCCAGCTGTCCGGCAATGAGCATCACCGCGTCGAGCCGTTGCGCGTTGAACGCTGCCCGGCCCAGCCGGTTTTCCAGAAGGAGCATCGCGCGCGCCTTGCCCTGTCCCGAGATGGGCACCACAAGGAGCGAGCACGAAGCCACGCCGGCAAAGTAAGGATCTCGCGAAAACCGGAAATCACTGATCGCGTCGTCGACGACCAGCGATTCGCCGGTGCGCTCCGCATACGTGAAGGCCGACAGCGGCAGCAGTGCACGTTCGGCAGCCTGCGCCAGCGGAATCGAAGGTTCCGCCGGAGTCTGCGAATGCAGCCACCACTGTCCTTCGCTGGAAGAAAGCACCAGCACTTTGGTGGCGCCGCACATCGAGGCCAGCACCTCGGTGACGCGCGCCGTGAGCTGCTCCTGGCTGGTTTCGGAGCTGAGTGCCTGCGAGGCCCGCAAAACGCCGACGAGGTCCAGCACGTCGGACGACACGGTCTTGCCGCTTTCGATGGAATGGCCGGCGCTGCTGGCAAATTGCGAGGCCAGCCTGCGTGCAGGCGCGCGGAGAAAGGCGTGCTCGCGCTGCATCTGGTCGACCTTGGCGCTCGCGCCCCAGGCCTGGAAATGGTCACGGGCCCTGGTGAGCAAATCGCGGCCCGCACCTTCCAGCCCTCGCGCCAGGTTGAACAGCCCCGCGCGCTCGGTGATGAGGGCTCGATGCCAAGGCCGCTGGCGGGTTTCGGCCTCGAGCACCGCAGCATCGAAAGCGGCCGCGGCCTTCCACATGTCGCCAAGCGCCCAGGCCTGTTCTGCCTCGACGAGCCGGGCCAGATGCAGGAAGTTGTAGGGTTGGTCGGCCGCCCGGCCTGTGAGCCAACTGCGGCACATCTCCAGTTCGGCAATGTGCGGCGCGGCTTCGGCGCCTGAAGCATCGCCTCGCTGCAATTGCCAGGCCCGGACCAGCGCAATGATCAGGTATTCGTGCGCAGCCCAATAGAAGGTGTGGTCGATCCGCTCGCTCGTGGACTTCCAGTCGACCGACGCATACCGGGCAAGCGCCTCGACGTCGCCCCATATGAGCGACTGGAGCGCGTGGTAGGAGACCAGGTTGTGCCCCACGCGGGACAGATGACCGAATTTTGCAAGGAACGCCTGTTCGTCGAACTGCGCATCGTCGAAATTGTTGGGCGCCCTGGTTTGTCCGCGCAGGGCACGCAGGAACTGCTGCTCGCACATGTGCAGCGCTGTCGCGTGGATGTTGCCCGTACGGCGGCACAGGACATAGGCCGCTTCGACCCCCGCTTCGGAGACGTCGATCGTCGGTGCGATCTCCAGCAAGATGATTTGCCTGGACGTATTGAAGTAACACGCGAATGACGGGTCGTCGCCGCGGTTGAGGAACACCTCGCCGGCGCCGGTGATGTACTCCAATGCATTCTCGAGCGGCTCGAACCACACGCAAGGGCCCCAGCAAAACGAGAATTGCGCGCCCGCGGTTCGAACGTCGAAACCCAGCGCTTCGCCCACCTCGATGACGTGACGCCCGATCTGGTAGGCAAGACGATGATCCTGCCTGTAGGCCACCATCATCCCGCCGATATTTCCGACACAGCCCATGAGGTAGTCGCTTGGGCCGTATTTGGACCACAGGCGCTGGCCCTCGAGCACCAGCCATGCGTACGCATCCTTGTCTTCCGCAAGGAAGGCCGCTCCCACCATGCGGGCGAGCAACTTGTGGATGCCCAGCGAGCGCGGGTCCTGCGTCTGCGGCCGCTTCGACAGGTCCAGCTGGCTCTCCTTCCAGACCCATTCGCCCAGCGCATCCAGCCGCTGTTCCCGATCCGGATCGCTGAAGCCGGGCGGCACGTGCAACCCCAAGCGCTCCAGCAAACTCACGCCCAGCACGAGCGCTTCACGCGAGCGGCCGTGCACGTTGAGACTGCGAACCTGCAGGCAGGTCGGCTCGACCAGCTCGAGCGGGTCTTCGGTGCACGCCTGGATCTTCGCGAAGAGCGGGTCGGCCTCATGCACCCTGCCAAGGCTGTAGAGGGCGCAATGCCGCGCGACGTCGATGGCGCGGCGCAGCTTTGCGTCGGCAGGATCTTCGACGGCCGCGAGCAAACCGTCGGCGGCTGCCAGGTAGCGCTCGGCGAGCATGTACGTCGCGGTGCTCGCCAGCACCGTCGCAAGACGGTGGAACAAGTGCGCGGCACGGCGCTGCTCCTCACCTTTGTCGAGCAGGTCGACGCACGCCAGATATTGCTGGGCCGCCTCGCTTTCGAAAGCAGGATCGATCGCCAGGCGCCTTGCCATGGCGAGCTGGCGCCGGCCTCGCTGCCCATCGTCCATCGCACCCAGCATCGCCTGCTGCACCCGGTCATGGCGAAAGCGAACACCGCCGCCGGCCGGGTCGGCCACCAGCAAGCCATCTTCCAGCGGCGCGCGAAGCCGGTCCTGCAGCTCGTCGCTGCTCAGCCCTGCCGCCACGCGCAGCAGCTTGCTTTCGACCGCACTGCCCAGGCAACTCATGAACTCGAGCAGCTCGAGCGAGTCTGCCGGCAACCGGCTGATGCGCGCGGCCAGAAGGTCCACGACATGGCCACGGCCGATGAAACGGCGAACCTTGCTTTCGTCCCATTTCCAGCCCGATTCGCCCAGGCTCAGCACCCCGTCGCCGCGTAATGCGTTGATCATCTCGACCGTGTCGAAAGGGTTGCCGCCCGTGAGCACGTCCAGGGCCGCGGCGAGTTCGACCGCCGATGCGGGCGCGAGCCGGAGCATTCGCCGGATCATCTCGCTCATGTCGGCGGGCGCCAGGTTCGCCAGCTCGATCCTCGTCGGGGGCGGTGCGAGCTGCTGCCAGCGCGAAAGCATCGGCGAGAGGAAGTGGCCGGCATCGACCTCGTCGGACCGGTAGGCGCCGACCAGCAGCAAGCTTCGCAACTGCGACTCCACCATCATGCGTTCGAAAAGCCGCAACGAGGAAGGGCCGCCCCAATGAAGATTGTCCACCACGATAACCAGCGGGCATTTCGGCGAGACGATCGCCAGCAGCAGGTCCAGCATGGCCTGCTGGAATTTCAGTTCCGCCTGCCGGGGATCGACCTCCGGCGCTTCTGCAGACACGCCCAGCAGCAGCGCGAATTCAGGTGATGCGCGCGCGATGAGCCCCGCATTTCGCCCCAGGCTGTTCAGGATGCGCCGCCGCAGGTCGGCGACCTCGTCCGCCGATTGCGCGAGCAGCAGGCGTCCCAGCGCCTGCAACGCTTGCGCGAGGGCATCGGCGGTGGACGTCTCCCGCTGGTACTGGTCGAACTTGCCGGAGACGAACCAGCCACCGGCCTTCGTCACGATGGGCTTGAGTTCGTCGATCAGCGCGCTCTTGCCAACACCCGCGGGGCCATCGATCAACACAGTGCGCCGCGGCGTGTGCGACGCCTCGGCGAAGGCGTCCAGCAGCGTCGTGAGCTCGGCATCGCGGCCGATCAGCCGCGCGGGCGCAGCCAGACGTGCAGGGAAATCGCGTTCTCCGAGTTCGAAAGCCTCGCCTTGTCCACTTTCCGGCAGGCCGCTCAGCCGCTGCAAGTCGTGCAGCAGGCCTTCGGCACTCTGGTAGCGGTGCTCCGGTGCTTTGGCCAGCAGTCGCATGACGATGTTCGACAGCCCGCGAGGCACTGCGCCATCGACCTGCGACGGCGGGACCGGCTCGCGCACGAGATGGTCGTGAATCAGCTGCAGCGCGTCGACCTGCTCGAACGGAGGACGCCCCGTTGCCATCTCGTAGAAAGTCGCGCCGAGCGAGTACAGGTCGGCTCGAAGGTCGACGGCGTGGCCGGTACGTCCGGTCTGCTCCGGCGCCATGTAGCTCAGCGTGCCTACCATCTGCCCGTCCGGCTTCACGGCCGATTGCTGGTCGGCCGGCAGGGCCAGGTCGAAGTCGATCAACACCGCCTGACGGCGCGCCGACAGCAGGATGTTCGTCGGATTGATATCCCGGTGGATGATCCCTGCGCGATGAACCTCTGCCAAGGTGCGTGCGAGCTGCAATGCCAGCAACAGGACCATGCCGGTGTCGCACTTGCCCGCCTGCATCAGCTGCGCAACGCTGATTCCGCCGCAATCCTCCAGGACCAGGACGTCTGCCGCACGAGCCACCTTGGACAGTTGCGCCACGCCTTCGACGCCGGCGAGGCGCTTGAGCAGGTTTTTCTCGTTGCGCCGCCGCTGCGCCGCGTGAGCGCCTAAGTATTCCTTGCAGATCACGTGCACCGCGGGCGATGCTTCCGCCAAGCGCACGATGCGCGTGGACGAGCTTTCGTAGAGAGTCTCGCCGGATCCCGGGCCGTCGGTAGGCGCGATAGTGATCGCGTTCGGCGAATTGGGCATGAAGGCGTGGATAAGATGAGCTGCCCAGCCTAATGCAGTTGATTCGCCACCGCAATTGGCTGAATGCGATGCTCTTGAAATTTGACCCTGACGGTATAATGTTCGGTTTGCTAGCGGCAAGAGCGACAGCAGCACCTCCGGACACCGGCCGACCGACGCCAGACGGCGCAACAGAGCCAACCTACCGCAAGGGCTGCACACCAAATGTTCGCCCACACATCTTGCCCTGGCGGTCAGTTCGAGGTCGCCCTCGGCTCGACCGTCGCCACCCGCGCCGGGTAGTAGTGGCGCACTTGTTCGTGTTTTGAATTCTTCTTCGAAGTCTCGAGGTGACGTTCATGCCCGCTGCAAAAGCCAAATCGGCTAAGCCCGCCCTGAAACCTGCCGTCCGAAAACCGGTCAAACCCGCTAGTAGCCCCAAGGCTGCGTTGAAGGTGGTCAAGACCGCAACGCCGAAGCCTGGCAAACATATCGCATCGAAAGACAAGCCCGTGTCAGCAACGAAGTCCCCCGCCAAAGACAAAGCCGTCGCCAAGGAAGAGCCGAAGAAAAAGCCCGGCCGCCCGCCGAAGGCCGTCGCACCCGAATCCGAATCGCCCGCGAAAGGCGCCAAGCGCGGCCGCAAGCCGAAGAACGCGGCTGAGGCGCCCAAGGGCGAAGACGATGTCGACCTGACCGACGTGGATGAGGACCTGGGCGGCGAAGAAACGCCCGTCGCCGAGGTCGCAGAAAAGGTCAAGCCCCTGCGCATGAAGATCAGCAAGGCGAAGGAACGCGCCTTGATGAAGGAATTCGGCCTGGACGAAACGATCCTCACCGAAGAGGAAATGCTCAAGCGCCGCCAGCGCCTGAAAGCGCTGATCACGCTGGGCAAGACGCGTGGCTACCTCACGCACGCCGAAATCTCCGACCACCTGCCGGACAAGCTGGTGGACGTCGAGACGATGGAAGTCGTGGTCACGATGCTGAACGACCTGGGCGTTGCGGTGTACGAGCAGACGCCCGACGCCGAAATGCTTCTGCTGAACAACACGACGCCCACGGCCGCGACGGCCGAGGAAGCCGAAGAAGAAGCCGAAGCAGCCCTGTCCACCGTCGATTCCGAATTCGGCCGCACCACCGACCCGGTTCGCATGTACATGCGCGAGATGGGCACGGTGGAACTCCTGACGCGCGAAGGCGAAATCGAAATCGCCAAGCGCATCGAAGGCGGCCTCATGGCGATGATGGAAGCGATCTCCGCTTCGCCCGCCACCATCGCCGAGATCCTGCGCCTCGCCCAGGAAATCCGCGAAACCAGGATCGTCATCTCGCAGATCGTGGACGGCTTCTCGAACCCGAACGAGGCCGACGACTACGTGGCCGAAGAAGACTTCGACGAGTTCGACGCCGACGACGACGACGACGGCCAGGGCGGCAGCAAGGCGCTCACCAAGAAGCTCGAAGAGCTCAAGGCGCAGGCGCTGGAGCGCTTCGACCGCATCGCCGGCCTCTTCGAGAAGGTGCACAAGGTCTACGACAAGGAAGGCTGGGGCACGCCCACTTACGTGAAGGCGCAGCACGCCCTGTCCGAGGAGCTGATGACCATCCGCTTCACGGCCAAGACCATCGAGAAGCTGTGCGACATGGTGCGCGCGCAGGTCGACGAAGTCCGCAAGAAGGAGCGCGAGCTGCGCCGCATCATCGTGGACAAGTGCGGCATGCCGCAGGAAACCTTCATCAAGGAATTCCCGCCCAACCTGCTGAACCTGAAGTGGGTCGAAAAGCAGGCGGCGGCCGGCAAGCCGTGGAGCGCCGTGCTCGCGCGCAACATCCCGCCGATCCAGGAACTCCAGCAAAAGCTGGTCGACCTGCAATCGCGCGTGGTCGTGCCGCTGGCCGAGCTCAAGGCAATCAACAAGCGCATGAACGAAGGCGAAGCCTCGTCGCGCGAAGCGAAGAAGGAAATGATCGAGGCCAACCTGCGCCTGGTGATCTCCATCGCGAAGAAGTACACGAACCGCGGCCTGCAGTTCCTGGACCTCATCCAGGAAGGCAACATCGGCCTGATGAAGGCGGTGGACAAGTTCGAATACCGCCGCGGCTACAAATTCTCGACGTACGCCACGTGGTGGATCCGCCAGGCCATCACGCGTTCCATCGCGGACCAGGCCCGCACGATCCGCATCCCGGTGCACATGATCGAGACGATCAACAAGATGAACCGCATCTCGCGCCAGCACTTGCAGGAGTTCGGCTACGAGCCCGATGCATCCATCCTGGCCGAGAAGATGGAGATTCCCGAGGACAAGATCCGCAAGATCATGAAGATCGCGAAGGAGCCGATCTCGATGGAAACCCCCATCGGCGACGACGACGATTCGCATCTTGGCGATTTCATCGAGGACACCGGCAACACCGCGCCGATCGAAGCGGCCATGCAGGCGGGCCTGCGCGACGTGGTCAAGGACATCCTCGATTCGCTCACCCCGCGCGAAGCCAAGGTGCTGCGCATGCGCTTCGGCATCGAGATGTCCACGGACCACACGCTCGAGGAAGTCGGCAAGCAGTTCGACGTGACGCGCGAACGTATCCGCCAGATCGAAGCGAAGGCGCTGCGCAAGCTCAAGCACCCGAGCCGCAGCGACAAGCTCAGGTCGTTCATCGACACGCTGTAACAAGGAAAGCCGGACCCAGTTCCGGCTTTTTTTCGCCCTACACTCGTGCAATGCTGAGGTTCGTGCTGGCGCTGGCGCTTCTCGTCCCTGCGCTGGTGATGGCGCAGCCCACCGTACGCCTCGAGGAAATGACGTGGACCGAGGTTCGTGATCGCGTCGCTGCCGGAACAACCACCATCTTGATCCCCATCGGCGGCACCGAACAGAACGGGCCGCACATGGTGCTGGGCAAGCACAACGTTCGCGCTCGCGTTCTCGCCGATGAGATCGCCCGCAAGCTGGGTAACGCAGTCGTCGCGCCTGTGGTGAGCTATGTGCCGGAGCCGGGCCACATCCGCTACCCGGGCACCATCTCCATCCCTGATGCCGCCTTCGACTCGCTCCTCGAAGGCGCGGCGCGCAGCTTCCAGCAGCACGGCTTTCGCGACGTCGTCTTCCTCGGCGACCACGGCGGCTACATGAAGAATCTCGATCGCGTCGCAGCGAAGCTCAATCGCGAATGGCAGTCGGGCCCTGCGCGCGCGCACGCCCTGCCCGAGTACTACCGCGTCACCGAAACCAAATACCCTGCGGAGCTGAAACAGCGCGGCTTCACACCCGCCGAAATCGGCACGCACGCCGGCCTGGCCGATACATCGCTCGCATTGGCCGTGGACAAATCGCTCGTCCGCACGGACGCCCTTTCGCATACCGCGCCCGACAAAGACGGCGTTCACGGCGATCCGCGCCGCGCCAGCGCCGATCTCGGTCAACTGGGCGTGCGCGAAATCGTTGAGACAACAGTTGCCCAAATCCAGCGGGTCACTCGCCGCTGAAGCTCCTCTTCCCTTTCCATGAAGCACACGAAGTATTTCCTCCTGGTCGCGACGGCCGCCGTCGCCGCGCAGGTGATGGGCCAGGCGCCCCAGCCCGCCGCGCCGGTGAACGTTTACGCCGAAACGGCCGCAGGCAAATTCAGCCCCGCTGTCAAAGGCCAGCTCGAGCGCGTCTACGTTCCCAACCTGCGGTCGAACGACGTCTACGTGATCGATCCGGCCACCAACAAAGTGGTCGACAAGTTCAAGGTGGGCCGCAGCCCGCAGCACGTTGTGCCCTCATGGGACTTGAAGACGCTCTGGGTCGCCAACAACGCGGAGGAGCATCCCGACGGCAGCCTCACACCGATCGATCCGATGACGGGCAAGCCCGGCAAGTCGATCGCTGTGGACGACCCGTACAACATGTACTTCACGCCCGACGGCAAATCGGCCATCGTGGTTGCGGAGGCCAGGCACCGCCTCGATTTCCGCGATCCGCACACGATGCAGATGCAGTACTCCATCGACGTGCCCAAATGCGGCGGCGTCAATCACGCGGACTTCGCGGCCGACGGCAAGTACGCCATCTTCACCTGCGAATTCGACGGCTCGGTCGCCAAGATCGACCTCGAGGGTCGCAAGCTGCTCGGCTACCTCAAGCTGCAGATGCCGCCCAAGCGCTTCAAGGAAGGCTCGACCGCCGACAACCCGCTGCTCGAGATATGCACCGCGCAAAAAGGCATGCCGCAGGACATCCGCATCTCGCCCGACGGCAAGCGTTTCTACATTGCCGACATGCATGCCGACGGCGTGCATGTGATCGACGGCGATGCATTCAGGCAGATCGGTTTCGTCCAGACGGGCCTGGGCGCGCACGGCCTGTACCCCAGCCGCGACGGCACGAAGCTTTACGTCTCGAACCGCAGCACGCACAAGATCCACGGCAAGGGCGACGGCCCGGGCAGCGTCAGCGTCATCGACTTCGCGACGAGCAAGGTCGTCGCCACCTGGCCCATCCCGGGCGGCGGCAGCCCCGACATGGGCAACGTGAGCGCGGACGGCAAATCGCTGTGGCTATCGGGCCGTTACGACGACGAGGTCTACCGTATCGACACCACCAGCGGCGCTGTCGTCAAGATCAAGGTCGGCCAGGAGCCGCACGGCTTGACGGTATGGCCGCAGCCGGGGCGCTATTCGCTCGGGCACACCGGCAACCTGCGCTGAGCGTTCAGAACATCGTTTCCTGATACTGCCCCGTGCGCCCGTCGTTGCGCGGCGCCAGCACGCGCACATGCGGATGCCCCGTGCATTCGATCTCATCAGGCTTGCCGCATTGCGGGCAGGTGTAGATGTGGGCTTTAGGCTTGCCCTGCACCTCGGCTGAGCTCACCTCGAGCCGCGCGCCGCAGAAGGCGCAACTCTTTTCCAGGCACAGCAGTTCGGGCTGGTTCATGGTTGCCTCGCGCAAACAGTATGCGCGCGCGGCCGGGTTCAGGCAAACGTCGCAAACGTCGGCGTGGGCCGACAGCCGCACAAGTGTGTTTCTGTCGATTCGCCCTGTTTCCTTCGGATTCAATGGAGACGTACTTTGTACAGAAGTGGAGGCTCTCCATGAGATCGCGCGTTCGTTTATTCGGTCATTCCCTGCACCAGATGCTGATCGTCTTCCCGCTGGGCCTGTTGGCCACGGGCGTGCTGTTCGACATCATCTATCTCGCACGCCATGACGAGATCATGGCTGCCGTGTCGTACTGGATGATCGCGGCCGGCATCATCGGCGGCCTGCTGGCCGCGCCCTTCGGCTTCCTCGACTGGCTCGCCATTCCCAGCGGCACTCGCGCCAAGCGCATCGGCGCAATGCATGGCGGCGGCAACCTCATCGTGGTGCTGCTGTTCATCGCGAGCTGGTGGATGCGCGACACCAATTACTCGCCCACCACGGCCGTGATGGTGTGGTCGTTTGCCGGCGCGATCCTCGCGCTCTTCACGGGCTGGCTGGGCGGCGAGCTTGTCGACCGGCTCGGCGTCGGTGTGGACGAGGATGCGAATCTCGATGCGACGAATTCGCTGCATGCCCACCACGAAGCGCGCCACGCGCACGTGATCGGCAAGTAAGGCTCAGACGGCGGCGAGCGCGAATTCGCACTCGCCTTTACTGAAGCTGCTCCTCGAGTTGGTCGAGCACTTCATAGCAAGGCAGCACCTTGGCCACGCTGGCATTCGGCTCGCGGCCTTCACGAATGGCCGCGACGAACTCGCGGTCCTGCAACTCGATGCCGTTCATCGACACATCGACCTTCGACACGTCGATCTTTTCGTCCTTGCCGTTGTATAGATCGTCATAACGCGCGATGTAGGTCGCGGTGTCGCCGATATATCTGAAGAAAGTGCCCAGCGGCCCTTCGTTGTTGAACGACAGCGACAGCGTGCAGATCGCGCCGCTCTCAGCCTTCAGCTGGATGCTCATATCCATCGCGATGCCCAAAGCCGGATGGATCGGCCCCTGCACCGCATTGGCCTTCACAACGCGGCTGCCCGTCTGGTACTGGAACAAGTCGACGGTGTGTGCGGCGTGATGCCACAGAAGATGATCGGTCCAGCTACGCTCCTGGCCGAGCGCGTTCATGTTCGTGCGGCGGAAGAAATACGTCTGCACGTCCATCTGCTGGATGTGGAACTCGCCCTTTTCTATCCGTTTGTGCACGAACTGGTGGCTCGGGTTGAAGCGCCGCGTGTGGCCGACCATCG
>DATJJL010000006.1:0-5857 GCA_035492155.1 Ramlibacter sp.
GAGCCGCCGGTGTATGCGCACCTGCCCACCGTGCTGAACGAGCAGGGCGAGAAGATGAGCAAGCGTCACGGCGCGAAAGCGGTGACGTGGTATCGCGACGCCGGCTTCCTCGCCGACGGCGTGGTGAACTACCTCGCGCGCCTGGGCTGGTCGCACGGCGACGACGAGATCTTCTCGCGCGAGCAGTTCATCCAGTGGTTCGACCTGGACCATCTCGGCAAGAGCGCCGCGCAGTACGACGAAGCAAAGCTGCGTTGGGTGAACGCGCAGCACATGAAGCTCACGCCCGATGCGCAACTCGCAGTGTTCGTCGAGCAGCAGCTTCGCAGGCGCGGCATCACGCCCGATACGCGCCTCGCGGGCATTTGCGGTCTCTTCAAGGACAGGTGCGACACCACGGTGATGCTCGCCGACTGGGCGCAGAAGTTCTACCAACCTGTCGAAGCCGACGAGGAAGAGCGCAAGAAACTCGTGACCGAAGCAGTGAAGCCGGCCCTGTCGATGCTGGCCACGATGCTGAAGGATTGCCCTTGGACGAAGGAAGATATCTCCGCGGCCATCAAGGAAGTTTTGCGTGCGACGGGCCTGAAAATGCCGCAGCTTGCGATGCCCGTTCGCGTGCTTGTGATGGGCACTGCGCAGACGCCTTCGCTCGATGCGGTATTGGCGCTGCACGAGCGGGACGTGGCCATCGCGCGGCTCGGCAGCTGAATTTTTCTGGCTATAATTGCAGGCTCGGCATGAAATCGGCAGCGAAATCTGACGATTTCGCGGGGGGTATAGCTCAGCTGGGAGAGCGCTTGCATGGCATGCAAGAGGTCAGCGGTTCGATCCCGCTTACCTCCACCAGAGTGTCGAGAAAGTCCAGGTTTTGACCCTATCGTCTAGAGGCCTAGGACATCACCCTTTCACGGTGAGTACCGGGGTTCGAATCCCCGTAGGGTCGCCAGTTTTGCAACACTGACTGCTCACGCAGTGAACGTTGCACCACAGCGGAGTGGTAGTTCAGTTGGTTAGAATACCGGCCTGTCACGCCGGGGGTCGCGGGTTCGAGTCCCGTCCACTCCGCCAAAGGATTGAAGCCCTTGCTATCTAAACGGTAGCAAGGGCTTTTTGCTTTTTGGCTCGGCACGGTGTGAGCCTATTTCGATGCTAATATGAGCCTCGAAATATGCGAAGCGCCAGGATCCCAATGAACACCATGCACAGTGCACGCCACGCGCCCAGAAAGCTGAGCGGCAAGAGCGTCCCGGCTCCGGCGGCGAAGACGTCGGCGTACAAGGGCCTCGACGACTTCGTCGTCGTCGTGTCTCATGCGACGCCGTATCAGCTTGTCGAGATCGAACGTCACGGCGTGGACGGCCGGTTCCTGAAGGACTTGTCAAAGAGGCTGCACATTTCGCAACTGCACGTGTTCGACATGATCGGCGTGCCCAAGGCGACGGCGGAAAAAAAAGTCGCAGCGGGCGAAGTCATCTCCGGAAGCGGTGGCCAGGCAGCCATCGGCATGGCCAAGCTGATCGCGAAAGTCAGCGAGATGGCCGCCAACTCCCCGGCGCCCGAGGCCAAAGACTTCGACGCCGCGAAGTGGTTGGGCCGGTGGATCGACATTGCGCAACCGGCCCTCGGCGGGCGCAAGCCATCGGAACTGCTCGACACACCGACGGGATTGGATGTCGTGCTCAAACTGCTCGGTGCGATCGAAAGCGGCGCGTACCAATGATCCTTTGGCGGATCGCAGCGGAGACCCGGCAGTACAAGGCGAATGATCTGAGCGGCGGCGGCGCAGCGAGGAGTCCCGGCCGGTGGAACGAAGCGGGGCAAGCTGTTCTCTACGCCGCCCCAACCATTGCCATTGCTGTCCTGGAGACTGCAGCCCATATCGATGACGGCGGCTTTCCGCTGAACCGCTACCTCGTGCGCATCGACGTGCCAACCGCTGTATGGAAGAAGCGACGCGAGTTGGACGTCGCTGGCCTGCCGCTTACGTGGGATGCCATCCCTGCAGGCGCAACCAGCGCGCAGATTGGCGCGGCATGGATCAAGTCGCGGGGCAGTGCTGTCCTGATCGTGCCGTCGGTCATCGTGCCGGAAGAGCAAGCCGCCCTCGTCAATCCTGCCCATCCTGACATCGCGAAAATATCGGCGACAGTGTTGCGGCCCTTCGAATACAACAAGCTCTTCCGGCGCGGCTGACAAGTCAACGCGATCGCGCCCGCGATTTCGCCGGCTTTCGCGAAGGCACATTCACCTCGCGCGCCACTTCCTTCACGCACTCGATCGCGCGTTGCGCCATCGGCGACGCAGTGCGGTCCGTCAGTTCCACGATGCCCATCTCGGAATAAACGTCCGGCAAATCCTTCACTTTCAGCTGCACCAGCCGACCCGATTCCACATCGTCGCGACACGCGGCGTCGGCCATGGCGACCGCGGTGTCGGTGGTGAGTGCCAGGTTGCGCAGCAGCGAGAGGTCGTCGCACTCCACGGCGGGCACGGGCACTTCGCCGGGCTTCAGCCCGAGGAGCTTGCCGATCAATTGCTGAACGGGCTGCGGAATCCTGGTTGCGGCAAGACCGCGTTCCCACGCCTGCGCGAAGGTGCACGCGCCGCGTGCGAGCGGATGACCCGCTCGTACAAAGAGATGTCCCGGCTGCCGGCCGATCGACGTGATGCGGATCTTCGGGTCGGGCGGCAGGTTGCGAACGTCGGCCACGAAGAACTCGATGTCCTCGGCCAAGAGGCGATCGCGCAGAAGGTGCCAGTTGTTCGTCTCCAGGCGCAGGTTGACGCGCGGGTGCTGCTCGCGCAGCAGCGTCATCACGCGCGGCATGATCGTCGCGGCAGGGAAGGGCCCCGCGCCGAAAGCGGTGTCGCCCAGTTCGTGGCCGCGAAACAATTGCGTGTCGCGTTCCAGCGATCGCGCATCGAACAGCAGGCGGCGGGCACGCTCGATGACGAAGGCGCCTGCGGGCGTGGGCTTCACATCGCCCGTTTCGCGATCGAAAAGGCGCATGCCCACCTGGCTTTCGAGCAGCTGGATGCTGCGGCTGAAGGCGGGCTGGCTCAGGTGCACGCGCTCAGCCGCGCGAGCGAAGTGGCATTCCTCCGCGAGGACGACAAGGTGGTGCAGGCGCTTTAAGTCGACGATCATGGCCAGATGCTCGATCCGCATTGAATCGTTGTCAATAATGCGTTTGACGCATCGAGCCGGAGTTGAGACAAGCCGTGCTGCGGCCGGATGTTCTATCCTGCGGCCTGATAGGAAAGGAGTGCGCGGATGCAATCCCTGCTGCAAGGCAAATGCGTGGTGGTGACAGGCGGCTTCGGCGCGCTGGGTCGCGTGCTGGGGCAAGTGGCGATGTCGGCCGGTGCGCGCGTCGCGCTCGTCGGGCGTTCGGCGGCGCCGAATGACTTGCCTTCGGGCGCCATTGCCATCGGCGGTGTCGATCTCACCGTCGAAGCTTCCACGCGGAAAGGCTTCGACGAAGCGGCCGCGCAATTGGGCGGCCTGGATGCACTCGCCAACGTGGCGGGCGGCTTCGAATGGGAAACGATCGAAAAAGGAAGCGCAAAGACCTGGGACCGCATGTACGAGATGAACGTGCGCACCGCATTGCTCGCATCGCAGGCGGCGCTGCCTCATCTGCTCGCGCGCGGTGCCGGGCGCATCGTCAACGTGGGTGCTCTCGCGGCCTCGCAAGCGGCCAGCGGCATGGGCGCTTACGCGGCGTCCAAGGCGGGCGTTGCGCGCCTCACGGAAGCGATGGCCGAGGAATTGAAGGACCGCAACATCACCGTCAATGCCGTGCTGCCCAGCATCCTCGACACGCCCGCCAATCGCGCCGACATGCCCAAGGCCGATCCTTCGAAATGGGTCACGCCCGACGCGTTGGCGCGTGTGATCGTGTTCCTGATGTCTGGCGATGCGGCGCCCATCACCGGCGCGCTTGTGCCCGTGAAAGGCCGCGTCTAGATCGGCTTGTCGACATCGGGCTGCGTGCGCTCGTAGTCCTCGACGAGCCGCTCCCAGATCGACTCCAGCTCGTAACTCACCGATCGCGCCAGGCCGTCGAGATCCGGGAAGAGCGTGGCGTACGTGACGTTCATGCGGTAAAGCGCGTGCATCGCTTCTTCGCGCATCGCAAGCGGCAGCACGAACTGGATCAGCAAGTCATCCGAGCCGCCGTAGTGGCCGAGGATCTCATCGAGTGTCTGGTCCAGCACACCCGGCACCACGAACAGGCCCGATTGCGCGATCAGCCTGTCGTCCATTTCCGACGGCTCGCCGAACCACAGCAGCGGGTGTTTGTTGACGGCGAAGTAGCGCTCGTAATTGCCGGCGATGCGAGGGTCGATCTGCGCGCGCGTGAGGGCCGGGTCGAAATCCGGCGCGCTGTGCCAAAGCGCAGGCGTGTTCAGCGCGTACACCGCGACGTCGCGGCTGGCGCTTTCCAATGCGAAGAAAGCCGCGACGAATGGGCTCTTGGTGAAGTCGAGCAGGCGCGTGGCGGCGCCATGGTGCTGCATCAGCGCGAGGCAGCGCAGGTCGTCGTGCAGTGCGTCGCGGTCCTGCAGGTAGATGTGCGCCTTGCGCCGGAAGATGCGCATCGCGCGCGCTTCGCGCAGCGGCCACAGGCGCTGGTCGGGGCAATACAGCTGCAGGCGCCGTGTGAGCGAGGGCATCAAGGGCCACTCGGCCGTCACGTGGCCGCGAAAGGCCCATCCGTGCAAAGCCTCGGTCTTCGCAGTGAACTCGGACCAGCGGGTGGGGCGAACGACTTGCATGGCCCCTAGCTTACGAGCAATGCGCGGGCCCGTGCGATCACCGGTGCATCGACCATCTGCCCATCGACGCGAAAGGCGCCGCCATTCGCATCGCGCGCTGCGTCGAGCACGCGGCGCGCCCACTGCAGTTGCGCATCCGTCGGCGCGAACGCTGCATTGACGATCGCTGCCTGCTTCGGATGGATGCACAGCTTGGCGCGAAAGCCGAAACGCTTCGCACGCTCGGCGTCCCCCTGGAGCCGCACCTCGTCATCGAGAGCGACCGTCACACCGTCGATGGGCGCGGGCAAGCGCGCACGTCGCGACGCAAGCACGATCGCAAGCCGCACGTTGTCGAGCTCCCGCTCGTCGCTTGCGGCCTGCATGCCGATGTCGAGCTGGAAGTCCAGATTCCCGAAAGCCAGCCGCGCCGCACCTCGCGCCTTCGCGATCATGTCGATCGCGTACAAGCCCTGCGCCGACTCGATGAGCGGAACGACAGGCGCGCCCGTCACTCGCGCGACTTTCTCGACGGTGTAGGCTTCTTCGGCTTTTGGCAGCACGATGCCGGCAACGCGACGCCCGCGCAAAAATGCAACATCGTCGTCGTGCCATGCAGTTCCGGCGGCATTGATGCGCACGAGCACACGCGGATCATCGATGACGGACTGCCTCGCGCGCTCTTTGTCGGCAGGCGCGACGGCGTCTTCCAGGTCGACGATCACCGCGTCGGCGGCACTGGCCAGCGCCTTCGGCACACGCTCGGGCCGGTCGCCGGGCACGAAGAGAAAAGATCGCGCTTTCGCGACCGCGTCGTTCATGGCGCCAGCAGCGCACCGACGCGCGGCCATGATGCGATGTGCCAGAGCCGCTCGACCGCTGCGCGCATCTCGGCTTCCGTCGCCCCGCCGCTGAACGCCGCAAGCTGCATCGCCTTGCCGGTGATCTCGTCGCGCGACAGCGTGTTGCCCGGATCGCCCTTCGGCTCGTCGACACGGCCGTGCAAAACGCGCCCGTCGTTCGTGTGCACCGTGACCTTGCCGATCCATCGACGCGGGTAGGCGCCGTCCACTTCGGGGTCGAGCACCATTTC
>DATJJL010000007.1:0-5474 GCA_035492155.1 Ramlibacter sp.
TGCTGCGTGGTGCGATCGGGCGCAAGCACTTCAAGCTGGTGTGGCGCGACGTGAAGGAGCTGAAGCTGTATCTGGCTGTGGTTGCGTGGTGGCTCGTATTGGCGAGCACCTTGGTGTGGCCCGCCGCATTCGCGCTGGTCGCGCTCGCGCCCTTTGCTGCAATGACGTGGCGCAAGCGCTCCGCGAGCCGCGCCATCTACTCCGTCGTGTCGTGGTGCTTCAACGCCGCCGGTCTCCTGCGCGGGTTCGCACGTCGACGCGCGGCGCCCGCCGCGGCCATCGCGAGCGTCGTGCTGCACGAGCCGCCGCAATCGACACAGCCTTTGAAAAGGCAGCGCATCGCATGAAGCAGACCTTCACCGGCGTGCAGATCCTGCGTTTCGTCGCGGCCATGCTCGTCGCGGTGATGCACATCACGCAGGCCATCTCGATCCACATCACGGGACGCGGCGACAACGTGTACTGGGGCACAGGCACGGTGGGCGTCGACATCTTCTTCGTGATCAGCGGCTTCGTGATGATGCTGTCCACCGCCAACACTCCTGCGGACGGCCCGGGCCACAGGGCGAGCGCATGGGTCTTCATCAAGCGGCGAATCCTTCGCATCGTTCCCCTGTACTGGGTGTACACGCTGCTGAAGGCCGCGCTGCTGGTCGCCCTGCCTGCGCTCGCGGCGCGCTCGATCATCACGCCCGGACATCTGTTTGCATCGCTTTTCTTCGTGCCGATGACGGCGCCGTGGGGGCTCGTGCAGCCCGTGCTGCCTGTGGGATGGACGCTCAATTTCGAGATGCTGTTCTACATCGTGTTCGCCGCGGCGATCGCCCTGGGCGCGCCTCGCGTGCGCATGTGCCTGCTCGTGTTCCTCTCGATGTTCGTCGCAGCGCGCTTCATTCCCGGCTCGGTGCCGCTCGCGTTCTACGCGCAGTCGATCATTTTCGAATTCATCATCGGCGTAGCGTTCGCGCTTTTGTTCCTGCGCTGGGGCGGTGGGCCCGTCGGTGCGGGTGCGCTCGTCCTTGCGGCGGGTGCGATCTTCACCTTCGGCATGGGATGGGACCCGTCGTCGGCACGCCTGTTCCCATGGGGCGTGGGTGCGGCCGCGATGGTGCTGGGCACCATCTGGCTGGAGCCCGCCATCGAACACAAGCGCTGGGCGAAGCCGTTCGCATTCCTCGGCGACGCGTCGTATTCGATTTATCTCTCGCACACTTTCGTCGTGCCGGCCACCGTCATGCTGCTCAAGAAAGTTGGCATGACCGACACGCTGGCCGTCTTCATCATCACCGCGCTCGCCGTCATGGCGGCCGGCTCCGTCTCCTACCTCTGGCTCGAAAAGCCCCTGATCGCGGCCGGCAAGCGGCTGCTGTTCGGCAAGCCCGCCCGGCCCATTTATCCCCATGCAGCAAACACCGCTTCCGAGTGATTCCGTCGTCATGCCCGCGCCCGCCGCGCGGACGGACCGCATCATCTTTCTCGCCTGCCCCTGGGGCACCGCAGGTGGCGGGATGTACCGCGTCGCCGACTACCTGATCCAGGCGCAGGCGTCGAAAACGCCGCGGCATGCCGCGCAACTTTGCGCGCTGGACACGCGCGGTGAAGGCTCCGCCTGGGCATCGTTCATCGTGCTTGCACAGGCCATGTGGAAAATCGCCCGCGCCCGGTTCGACGGGCGACTGGCCGGCGTGCACGTCAACATGGCCGAGAAACTCTCGCTCTTGCGCAAGGGCATGATCGTCGTCACCTGCTTCCTGCTGGGCGTGCCGGTGATCGTGCATTTGCACGCGACGATGAGCGCCTACTACGCACGGCTTCCCCGCTTTGTGCAGGCCGCCGTGCGCTGGATGTTCTCGCTGGTCACGGGCGTGATCGTGATCGGATCGGAGCCGCGGCGCTTCGTCATCGAGGAGCTCGGCGTGCCGGCGAAGAAGGTCGACATCGTGATCAACGGCGTGCCCGACACGATTCGTCCTCGCCAGCCGGCACGCGCGGGCATCAAGCGCGTGGCTTTCGTGGGCACGCTGTGCGAGCGCAAGGGCGTGAGCTGGCTCCTGCAGGCACTCGCGAAGGCGCCGCTGGATCGCAGCAAAGTCGACATCACCCTCGCGGGCAACGGCGACCTGCCGCGCTACAAGGCTGAAGCAAAGGCTCTCGGTATCTACGAATGGATAGACTTCGCGGGCTGGCACGACCAGGACGAAGTCGAGGAACTGCTCGCGCGCTCGGACATCCTCGTGCTGCCTTCGCGCGACGAGGTGTTGCCGCTGGTCATCCTCGAGGCGCTTGCGAATCGCGTGGCCGTGCTCACCACGCCCGTCGGCGAAACACCGATGGTGCTGGAAGACGGCGAGAACGCGCGCTTCGTTCCTGTGGGCGATGTCGATGCGCTCGCCACGGCGCTGACCGAACTCGTCGAGAACGACGAAATGCGCCGGCGTCTTGCGGAACGCGGGCGAGAGGCGTACGACCAGCAGTTCTCGCTCGATCGCTTCTTCACGAGCGTGGCACGCATCCACCGCCGTCACTTCGGCATAGCAGGCCACCTGCCCGCGCCGGAGGTGGCCGAGGAGCTCGTCGCGTGATCATCGATGCGAACGAAATCCCCACCGGCTCGAAACTGCGCGCTGACGTGTGCATCGTCGGTGCCGGGCCGGCGGGAATTTCGCTCGCGCTGTCGCTGTGTGGGCAAGGTCTTGTCGTCTTCCTGCTCGAGTCGGGGAGGCACCAGCTCGACGATGCAACGCAGGCGCTGTGCGAAGGCGAAGTCGCCGACGACAAGCTGCACAGCCCGCCCGACAAGTATCGGCAGCGGCGCTTCGGCGGATCGAGCGCAATCTGGGGCGGCCGCTGCATGCCTTTCGATGCGATCGACTTCGAGCGGCGCGACTGGATTTCCGAAAGCGGATGGCCGATTTCGCTCGAGGATCTTCTGCCCTTCTATCCCGAAGCGAACAAGCTCGCGGAGGCCGGACGTTTCTCTTACGACGCAAGGCATGCATTGGGCATCGACGCGCCGCCGATGTTCCGCGGCTTCGACAGCGAAGTCGTGCGCACCGACGGGCTCGAGCGCTTCTCGTGCCCGACGAATTTCGGCGCACGTTACGCAAGGCGATTGAAGGTCGCGAGCGATATCCGCGTGCTGCTCGGTGCGAACTGCGTCGGCCTGCAGCAGGATGGCCGCAAGGTGCGTGATGTGGACGTGCGCACGCTCGAGGGAAGGCGATTCACGATCGAGCCGCGCGCGACGGTTCTTGCCACGGGCGGCATCGAGACTGCGCGCCTGCTGCTCGCCGCCAACATCGGCAACGAGCATGACGTGGTCGGCCGCTATTACATGTGCCACATCGCGGGCAATGTCGGGTCGCTGGTGGTGAACGGCCCGCCGTCGAACGTGCGTCATGGCTACGAAGTCTCGCCCGAGGGCATCTATTGCAGAAGGCGCATTTCGATTACCGGGCACGAGCAACGCCGTCATGGCCTGGCGAACGCCGTCGCGCGCCTTCACTTCCCGCGCATCACCGATCCGCGGCATCGCAATGGTGTGTTGTCGGGCCTTTACCTTGCGCGCAAGTTCATCAGCTACGAATACGGCAAGCGATTGAACGACGGCACGCCGCCGACGCCGGCGCTGCACGCTCGGCACTTGTGGAACGTCGTTTCCGATCCGCGGGACACGAGCGCCTTCCTCGCGCACTGGATCGCCAAGCGCACGCTCGCGGAGCGCAAGTTCCCCTCCGTCATCCTGCGCAACCGCAGCAACCGCTTTAGCCTGGAGATGCACGGCGAGCAGGCACCGCGAGCAACGAGCCGCATCACGCTGACGAACAAGCGCGACGCGACAGGATTGCCGCAGGTTCGCGTGGATTGGCGCTACGGCCCGGAAGACATCGACTCCGTGCGCCGCACGCTCGATCTCATCGCCGCTGAAGTGCAGCGCGGCGGCGTCGGGCAGCTCGCTTATGACGCGGCGACGCTCGAAGAAGACCTGTTGCGCTTCGGCGCGTACGGCGGCCATCACATCGGTACGGCGCGAATGGGCACCGATCCGCGCACGAGCGTCGTCGACGCGCAATGCCGCGTGCATTCCGTCGACAACCTGTTCGTTGCGGGCAGCGCGGTGTTCCCGACGTCGAGCCAGGCCAACCCGACACTCACGCTCATCGCGATGTCGCTGCGGCTCGGCCGTCATCTCGGGCAAAGGCTGTCGCGCAAGGCCGTGACCATCGTCGAGAAGGCGGTCGCATGAAAGTGCTGGTGCTCGGCGGCTCGGGTTACATCGGCTCGCGCCTTTGCCAACGCCTGCAGCGCGAAGGCATCACGGCAATTTCGGCATCGCGCCGCGCCGGTGTCAGCACGCTGGATACGGAGTCGATGACGCGTGCCCTGCACGGCGTCGACGCCGTCGTCAATTGCGTCGCGGGCAGCGCGAGGGCCATCTCACAAGGCGCACGCGTTCTCGTCGATGCGGCACTGCGATCCGGCAGGCCGCGCATCGTGCACCTGTCGAGCATGTCGGTGTATGGCGCGCTCGAAGGCGAAGTGACGGAAGCATCGCCACGCGATCCATCGATCGGCTGGTATGCGCGTGCCAAATGCGAAGCCGAAGACATCCTCGCCGATTACGAAGGCGGTGTCGTGATGCTGCGCCCCGGCTGTGTCTGGGGGCCGCAAAGCGATCTGTGGGTGGGCCGCATCGGCCGCATGCTGCGAGCGCACCGGCTCGGCGACCTGGGTGCGGCGGGCGACGGTTGGTCGAATCTCGTGGCAGTGGAGGATGTGTGCAGCGCCGTCGTCGCATCGCTGCCCATTGCGACGACGCCGGGCCTGCCGCGCGTCTTCAATCTCGCGGCGCCCGACAGTCCGCGCTGGAACGATTACTTCGTCGATCTCGCGCTGGCCATCGGTGCCACGCCGGTGCGGCGCATCCCGGTGCGTCAACTGAAGATTGACGCGAAGCTCTTCGGCCCGCCGCTGAAGGTGCTGGAGAAGTTCACGAGCGCGCTTGCGGACCCGCTGCCGCCCAGCCTGCTCGGCGTCTTCGAGCGGCAGCTGCACTTGAACAGCGAGCTTGCCGAACGCGAACTCGGCATCGAGTGGACGCCCTATGAGGATGTGCTGCGGCGATGCGCGCAAGCACAGCGCGAAGCCATCACTTTCGTCACGGCTGCCTGACACACGCGCGGGAACACGCCCGTGCGCGGCGACGGCACGCGTCAGTGGTACGTGCGCACCTTCCCGGCGTACGCCTTCACTGCCTGATCATCGTGAATGTGCCCTTGGCCTCGCGAAGCTTGTCGTCCCATGTGATCTTCATCTTCGCGCCGTCGGGGGCCACCACCATGGTGTTGACCCACACCGGCCTGTCGCCGGCATAGCTCACTTCCTCGATGGTGTTGCCGCCGTGCACGACGACCGACACCCAGTCGATGCCGGGGCTGTTCCTGAAAGACGCTTTGGTGCCGTCCATCGGTGCG
>DATJJL010000008.1:0-9586 GCA_035492155.1 Ramlibacter sp.
CACCGGTGGCCTCATTCAAAGTTTTTTTTTGAGCCGACGGTGTCTTGAACGCCAAGAGGCGCAGCAGCACCATCGTGAGCGCCGCGTATTCGTCGGCCGCAAGGCCCAGCTCGGCGCGGCCATTGAGGCACATGCTGTAGAGCAGCTGCGTTTCGTCGGCGGGCATCGCCTGCGCGAGCTGAACGATGCGGGCCGTCTCTTCGTCGCCATCGTCGGCCGAGCCCGGCACCGCCTGGATGACGGCCATGCGCTGCAGCACGGCGCACATCTCTTCCAGCGTCGAGCCCGCGGACAAGCCGAGCTCGCGCAATTGGTCGGACACATCGACCACCGTCTTGCCGTCGCCTTGCGAGAGTGCCTCGATGAGCCGGAACACATGGCTGCGGTCGACGCTGCCCAGCATCTGCCGCACGCCCGCTTCCTCGATCTTGCCGCCGCCATAGGCGATGGCCTGGTCGGTGAGCGAGAGCGCGTCGCGCATCGAGCCGCGTGCTGCGCGCGAGATGAGACGCAGCGCAGGCGCATCGGCCTGGATGCCCTCGGCCTCGAGCACATGCGCAAGATGTCCGTGCACCGTCTCGGGTGCCATCGGACGCAGGTTGAACTGAAGGCATCGCGACAGCACGGTGACCGGCACCTTCTGCGGATCGGTCGTGGCCAGCACGAACTTGAGGTATTCGGGCGGCTCTTCCAGCGTCTTGAGCATCGCGTTGAACGCATGGCCCGTGAGCATGTGCACTTCGTCGATCATGAAGACCTTGAAGCGGCCTTGCACCGGCTTGTAGACGGCCTGTTCGAGCAGTGCCTGCACTTCCTCGACGCCTCGGTTCGATGCCGCATCGAGCTCCGTGTAATCAACGAAGCGGCCCGCATCGATGTCCTTGCAGGGCTGGCAAACGCCGCAAGGCGTGGGCGTGATCCCGCCGTTGCCATCCGGCCCGACGCAGTTCAGCGCCTTCGCGAGGATGCGCGACACCGTCGTCTTGCCGATGCCGCGCGTGCCGGTGAAAAGGTAAGCGTGATGGAGGCGCTGCTGTGCCAATGCATTGGTGAGCGCCTGCACAACGTGGCCTTGCCCGACCATTTCGGAGAAGGTCCGCGAGCGGTACTTGCGGGCGAGCACGACATACGACATCGCGGCGATTCTACGTGCGCACTGCGCGAGGGCACGCACCAGTCCCACGTACAATGACAGCAGGCGGGCCTCCTCGCATGGTGAAGCGGCCAACCGGGTCAGGTGGGGAACCAAGCAGCCCTAACTGTGAATCCAGTGCCGGGGGTAAGGCTCGCCTACTTCTCCTCTTGAGCCGACCCGACCGCGCGTGACGGTCACGTCCGACAAACTCCGGAACACCTGCGTCCTAAGCTTCTCTTCAATCGAGAGGTGAGCGATGGATGTCGTTGGCGCAAGAGCAGCCTTCATGGTCCTGGGCCTGTTCATGGTTTCAGCCGAAGCGCTGGCGCTGAGCGAACCGCGTCTCGAAGTCAACACCGCCACCTTGCCCCGGTTCGACACCGTCGACGGCGCGCTGCACTCCTCGCGCATGGACATCACGCTGCTGCCGCATCGCAGCTCGGGTGTCGGCTTCGCTTTCGGTGTCAGCAGCCTCTCCGGTGGGAACACGCCTGTCGCACCGTGGTCATCCGGCATGCCCTCGATGGACTTCGGCGTTCACTGGCGCGTGATGCTGGACAGCAGCTACCGCTTCGACGTGACGGCGTATCGACGTGTGCAGAACGCCGACGCAATCAGCCTCATCGAATCGCGCGACCCGGAATATGGCGCGCGTGTGGAACTGGGGCTCGGCTCGATGCAGGGGCGCAGCAAGGGCTTCGTCGCCAATCGCGGCTTCGTCGGCTTCCAGCTCGAAAGCGGCGCGCGGGTGACGATCAGGCGCAAGAGCGGTGGGCCGATGCTCTATTACCGCAACGCGTTCTGATCACGGGACGGGCACGACCCGGCCCTGCGCTGTGAGAAACGCTGCGCGCACCGTCGCCTTTGGGTGGATAGCCTGCAGCGCAGCGCGATATCGCTGCATCTGCGAATTGAGCTCGGGCTGGAGTTCGGGCCGTGCGGCGCTCTTGTAATCGAGCACCCACCATTCGCCCGTCGCAGCATGTCGCACGAGGCGATCGATGCGAAGCAGCTCGCCGCCATGGTTCAGCGGCACTTCGTTGGCCTGCCAATCGACGCTTGCATCGTCCCAGGCCCAGGCACCCTCGCCTTGCGCGATCCGCCTGGCCATCTGCGCCGCGCGCTGCGCATCGCGCTCATCCAGCGCGAACTCGCGCGCGATACGTCGCAAGCGGGCCGCGTCGAATTCGGCGTCACGACCTTGCATCGTTTCGAGCAGCCGGTGCATCGCCTGGCCGAGACGCGAATCCAGCGATTCCTGCACGACGGCCGGCGCCGCGACCGGTGCGCGCACGAGCAATGCGGGCACCTGCGCAAGCGCGAAGCTGCGCACAGCCGCAATCCCGCGTGCCGATGCCGCCTGAACGTCGATCGGCGTCGCGAGACCTTCCAGCCGCTGCCACCAGCTTCGCTCGTTGGCGTTGCGCGGTGCGACGGACGAGATCACGAGCAGCTCCCGCGCGCGCGTCATCGCGACGTAGAGCCCATTGAGCTCTTCTCGCTGCCGCGCATTGCGCTCCACATCGAGGGCCGGCGCGCTGCACGGCGGCGGATTCGATTCGCTCGCGACGAAAGAAAAGCGCCACGGCGCCGGCGCTTCTCCCGGCCACTCCACGATGACGCCCATCGACTCGGCACGCGGCGGCGGCGCATCGGTGTCGAGCACAAGCACGATGCGCGCTTCCAGGCCTTTCGCGCCGTGCACGGTGAGCAGGCTCACCGCATCGGCACCGCGAGTCGCCGGCGCTTTGATGCCGCCTGCCTTGAGCGCACGCACGAAGGCATATGGAGTGACGTAGCGTCCGCCGTTCCAATCCAGCGCCGCACCGAGCAGCGCGCGCAAACGTGCGAGCAAGAGCGAGCGCATCGGTGCCGGTGCAGCTGCGCCGAATCGCGCGAGCACATCGGCATCCGCGTAAATGGCGGCCAGCGCGTCGTGCGGTGGCAAGGTATCGACGAGCCTTTTCCACGCGGCGAGCTTTTGCGCGATGTCGATTCCAATGCACTCCTCGATCAAGTCGAACCACGCAGGCGCGAAGCCGCGCTCCTGTCGCGCGCGGCGCACGGCCAGCGCAATCCTCACGAGCGCGGCGTCGTCCAGGCTGAAGAGCGGCGACTTCAGCGCGCGCGCCAGCGACAGGTCGTGCGACGGCGACACGAGCACATCGAGCAGCGCGACGATGTCCTTCACTTCGGGCGCGTCGCACAAGTCGGATTTTTCGGGCTGCTGCGCTGGGATGTGGATGGCACGAAGCTCTTCTTCCATCACGCCGAGCCGGTCGCGGCGGCGCGCGAGCACCATGATCTCTTCGGGCCGGATGCCCTGCGCGATGAGCCCCGCGATCCAGGCGGCGGCCTGCCGGCACTCGAGTGCGACCACCCGCTCTTCGGGCAATTCGCGCGGCGTGAGAAGGCTGTCCCGCCATTGCAACTCTGCTGCCGCCTCGGGCTTGGCGAGCGCGTCTCGCTCGATGCGCGGCAAGCGCAGCACGCCACCGCGCGAGGCCGATTCGGTCGTGTGCGCGCGGAAGCCTTCGTACTGCTCTTCGTCCTGCGCTGCGGCCATCACGCGATTCACCGCGTCAAGTATTTCGGGCGCGTTGCGATGCGTGTGATCGCAGCTGAGCACGTCGCCCATCAGCTCTCGCGCAATGAAGTCTTTCGCCGCACGGAATACCTGCGGCTCGGCGCGGCGGAAACGATAGATGCTTTGCTTCGGGTCGCCGACGATGAAGACGCTCGGTGCATCACCGCCGGCACCGGCATAAGACTGCAGCCACGAATGCAGCGCCTGCCACTGCAGCGGGTTCGTGTCCTGGAATTCGTCGATCAGCAAATGACGCGTGCGTGCGTCGAGCCTTTGCTGTACCCAGCCCGACAGCACGGGATCGGAGAGCATCAGCAAGGCCGCGCGCTCGACATCGTTCATGTCGATCCAGCCGCGCTCGCGCTTGAGATCGGCGAACTGCTCGATCACGATGCGGGCGAGCCGCGCCATCCGTTGCTGGTGCAACCAGGCTTCGTGTTGCACGACCGCACATTGAAGGCGCAGCACGAACTCCTGCGCGGCTCGCACCGCCGCGATGCCCTCGAGCTTGTCGCTGAACTTGCGCGGCTCGCCCTCCTTCGTCAGCAGCGCGTCGAACACGCCTTGCAAATTGCCCGCGACCATTGCTGCAGCGAGATCCTCGGCCTTCGCAACCACGCTCGGTGTTCCGCGCGCAAGCGCCCGCGCCGCTGCCGACAAGGTCTCGCGCACTGCGGCGCTGGCCAGCGCATCGCGCGGCTGGGCCAAGCCCGCGAATTCGGGGAATTGCTCGCCGAAGGGCTTGATCGAGTGCTCGACCACGCCCACCTCGTCGGCAAAGGCGAATTCGACACGTTTGGCGAGCGCAGAGAGCAAGGCCTTTTGCGTTTGCGATCGTCCATACGCTGCGACAGCGCCCTCGTAATCCGCGCGCGCTGCTTCGTCGCGCCACACGGCGGCATAGAAGCGTCGCCAGACGAGGTCGATGGCTTCGTCGTCGCGCTCCAAGAGCTCGTAGTTCGCAGGCAAGCGAAGTTGTTCGAGCACGGAGAGCGGCGCATTGCGCAAGAGCGCAGCGAACCAGCTGTGGAACGTGCGGATCTGCACCGGCCGGCCGCTCGCGAGCAGCCGGGCGTACAGGCCCTTCAATGCTTCGACGTCTTCGGCACGCGGGCGCGCCACTCCGCGCATCACGAGTTCGTCGTGCAACTGCTGCGGTGATTGCGTCGCGAAATCCGCAAGCCAACGGTGCAGCCGCTCGCGCATCTCGCCCGCGGCCTTCCTGGTGAACGTGATCGCGAGAATCTCGTGCGGCTGCGCACCCGAAAGCAGCGCCCGCAGGATGCGCGAGACGAGCATCCAAGTCTTGCCCGCGCCTGCGCAGGCCTCGACAGCCACGCTGCGGCGCGGATCGCACGCGATGTCGTAGAAGCTTTCGCGCGAGACGCGCTTGCCGTTGTGCTCGTACGCGAGATCGGCGCTCATTCGCGGAAATCCCTGCGGCACAAGCCGCGCGCTGCGCACCACTCGCACGCCTTGCCTTCGCCGAGTGCAGAAAGCGGCGCACCTTGAGCGATGCGATCGATGTCGTTCGTGATACCGGCGAGAAGCAGCTCGCGCGCTTGCGTGACATCGGTTTGCTCGATGAGGCGCGTTTCGCCACGCTCGCCCACATTGACGTAGGCCGCGCGCAATTGCGGGTCATCCAGCAGCGCCGCGTAATAAGCAAGTTGCGTGTCCTCGCCCGCCTGCTTCACGCGCTCCTGAGTGGTTGGCAGGCTTTCGGTCTTGTAGTCGATGACCATGCGGCCTGCATTCGGCAGACTGTCGACGCGGTCGATTCGGCCGAACAAGGTCAGCGAACCCGCGCTGCGTTCGTGTTCGCCCTCGGCTTCCTGGAACACGCCACCGACGGTCGACTCGTATTTGGCGAGCCACGACAGATAGCCCTCGCGCACTTGCGTCCAGCCGGCGCTGAACGGGAGGAACTCGCCCTCGTCCAGGCGCATCTCGCGCTTGACGGATTCTGCGGCTTCGTCGAGCAGCCGCTTCCGATCTGCATCGCGACGTTCTGAAAGTTGCGTGTGGAACTCACTGAGCACGCGATGCAGCCAGTTGCCGAAATCGCGTTTGTCCAGGTCGGTGTCGATTTCGTCGGGCTCCTGCAGGCCCAGCTGCCGCAGAGCAAAGAAGCGATACGGGCAGCGGCGCAGGTCCTCGTACGCGCTTGCGGAAAGGCGTTCGACCGGAAGCAGGCGGCCATCGGCTTGCACATGCTCGTGAGGACGAACCTCCACCTCCCGCGACTCGCGCGCGTCATCGCCAAACGAAGCAAGCTCCTGCAAAAGAAGCTGCTGCACGAGCGGACTCGCCAGCACCGGCTCGCCACTTTCGTCGGTGTGGCGCCAGAGCACATCGCATTGCGGCGTCTGCAAAGCCTCGCGCCAGCTGCTGCGCGTTTCTTCCTCGAGCTGGTCGCGCGAAGGAAGGCCGAGCACTTCGCGCTGCGAGGGCGTCCACGCGCCGGCCGGCTCGGATGACGCCGGCAGCCGTGCTTCGTCGCAACCCGGTGCGACGAGCGCGGCGAAAGATCGGCCCAGCAACAGATGCAAAGGCAGCACCACGACTTGCGCCTCGCCCGCTGCAGGTGGCGTGAAGGTTTCCGCTTCCAACGCGTCGCCCACCCATCCAGTGAATTCCGGCAGGGTGAAGCGTCTGCGCGCAGGCGCGAACTCGCCAAGCTCGGCAACATCGATCTCCTGCATCCGCAGCGCCGCGATCACCCGCGCGCCGGCCGCATCGCGGTCGAGGCTTTGCCATTGGCCGGTGGCCTGCAGCAGCACACGCAAGTCGCCGAGCCACTGCGTCAGCGGACGAATCGCCTGCATACCGTCGCGCCAGCCGTTCACGAGATCGAGCAGCAATTGCTGGCCGTCGCCGACGTCGGCCGAGCGAAGGGAGCGCCATTCGCGGATTCCTGCGCGCCGCACGCGGCGCTCGAGCCCGAGCACAGACCCGCTCGCGTGCGCCGGCGAATTCTTCAGCCAATCGATCACAGCGTCGGCGCCTGCATTCCATGCGCAGGCGCGAAGCAGCGACATCACGTGCGCCGCCGCACGCGTGGTGGACAGCGTCCAGCCGGTCTCGTCGCGAATGGCTGCGCCCGCTTGTTCGAGCATCGCGCGGATTCGCCGCGTGAGCACACGGTCGATGGCGGCCAACGCGACGGGCGTGCGACCTTCGCGCACATGCCGCAGCACGCAAGCCGCGGCGCGTTCGGCCTCGTCGGCGGGATCGGCGGCTTGATGGAGCGAGATCTGGCCGAGGGTCGCTTCGCCCACGAGGTTCAGCGTTTGCGCCTTGTCGCCCAGGCGCGCTGCGAGCGCTGTCGCAAGCGGTTCGTCGCGAAAGCCGCGAACCACCACGAGCAGATCGACATCGCGAGCCGGATCCGACTGCAACAAATGATCGGTCGCGAAGGACGATGCAGCCACCCACTCGATCGCGATTGCCGCGACTGCGGCTTCGTGCGACAGCATCGAACCTTCGAAGCTCGGTGCGACGGCGTGTCGCACGCGCGACGCCCACGCAGAGCGTGCGGACGGCTCGATGGCAGCCGCGGCAGTGGCGATCTGGCTTGCGGCTTCGACGAGACGCGGCGCCAGCAAGTCGGCCTGCGCATCGAGACCGGCTTTCTCGAGCAGAGAACGCGCTGCGAGCAGGTCACGCGCGACGTCGCCGGCAAAGTCGTCGGCTCCGGGCGCGAAGCCCGATGCTGCGCTCCATGTGGACGTGGTCTCGAAGCGCGGCAGGAAACCTTCGGCTGACACCTGCATCCATGCGTCGCGCGCGGCGGGCAGCAATTGGGCGAAAGGCAAGAGCACGACGACCCGCGCGGCATGCGCATTCCGGCTGTCGATGAGCCCGTGAACACGGCTCATCAAGGCCTGCAGCGTGGACGTTTCGTGATGGGTTTCCGCTATCGCATCCATAGCACCGTCAGAGGCGCCCTCACCCCGTGCGGGGACTTCGTTTCTGTCACAATGACCCGACTGTAGCCGCAAGACAAAAGGAAATTCGTCATGGCGAACGACAAGATCAAGCACGTCTCCGATTCCACTTTCGAGGCCGACGTCCTCAAGTCGGACAAGCCTGTTCTCGTGGACTACTGGGCAGAGTGGTGCGGCCCCTGCAAGATGATCGCGCCGATCCTGGACGAAGTCGCGGGCACCTATGGCGAGAAGCTGCAGGTCGCAAAGATGAACGTCGACGAAAACCGCGAGATCCCCGCCAAGTTCGGCATTCGCGGAATCCCCACGCTGATGTTGTTCAAGAACGGCGAGCTTGCGGCGACCAAGGTGGGCGCCATGAGCAAATCGCAACTCACTGCCTTCCTCGACCAGCAGTTGAGCTAAGGAAAACGAAGGGCCCTGGGGCCCTTTTTACTGTCTATAATTTGCCCAGTTCGCCGGACGGCCACCAGCCTGACGGTTCGAGTTTCCCGGTTCTAGAGGCATCCTCGCCTCGCACGGAACCTTCCCCCTGATTCCAGAATAAAAACTCCGCACGGAGTCTCCATGCACCTCAACGAACTCAAGGCACTGCACGTTTCCGAAGTCCTCAAGCAGGCCGAGGAACTCGAGATCGAGAACACCGGCCGCATGCGCAAGCAGGAGCTGATGTTCGCCATCATCAAGAAGCGCGCACGTGCCGGCGAACAGGTCTTCGCCGACGGCGTGCTCGAAATCCTGCCCGACGGCTTCGGCTTCCTTCGCAGCCCCGACACCAGCTACACCGCCAGCACCGACGACATCTACATCTCGCCCTCGCAGGTTCGCCGCTTCAATCTGCACACCGGCGACATGGTCGAAGGCGAAGTGCGCACGCCCAAGGACGGCGAGCGTTACTTCGCGCTTACCAAGCTCGACAAGGTCAACGGCGGCCTGCCGGAGGACAACAAGCACAAGATCATGTTCGAGAACTTGACGCCGCTGTTCCCGCGTGAACAGATGCGCCTCGAACGCGACAACTTCAAGGGCGAAGAAAACATCACCAGCCGCATCATCGACATCATCGCGCCCATCGGCAAAGGCCAGCGTGCGCTGCTGGTCGCGCCGCCCAAGAGCGGCAAGACGGTGATGATGCAGCACATCGCGCACGCGATCGCCGCCAACTACCCCGACAGCTACATGATGGTGCTGCTGGTGGACGAGCGTCCCGAGGAAGTGACCGACATGCAGCGCTCGGTGAAGGCCGAAGTGATCGCATCGACCTTCGACGAGCCCGCCGCGCGCCACGTGCACGTGGCCGAGATGGTGATCGAACGCGCCAAGCGCCTCGTGGAGCTGAAGCAGGACGTCGTGATCCTGCTGGACTCCATCACGCGCCTGGCCCGTGCCTACAACAACGTCGTGCCGTCGTCGGGCAAGGTGCTCACCGGCGGTGTGGACGCGAACGCATTGCAGCGTCCCAAGCGCTTCCTCGGCGCGGCGCGCAACGTGGAAGAAGGCGGCTCGCTCACGATCATCGCCACGGCGCTGATCGACACCGGCTCGCGCATGGACGAAGTGATCTTCGAAGAGTTCAAGGGCACCGGCAACAGCGAAATCCACCTGGACCGGCGCCTTTACGAAAAACGCGTGTTCCCGTCGATCCAGCTCAATCGCAGCGGAACGCGCCGCGAGGAATTGCTGCTGGCCCCTGAAATCCTGCAGAAGACCCGCATCCTGCGCCAGTTCATGTACAACATGGACGAAATCGAGGCGATGGAGATGGTCCTCAAGAGCATGAAGGCGACCAAGACCAACGTCGAGTTCTTCGACATGATGCGGCGCGGGGGATAACCCGGTTCGCTCCGTGCGGCCGGGTGGCTACACTCCCGGCGCATGAAGCTCAGCAGACGTTCTTTTCTCTTCGCCGCTGCC
>DATJJL010000009.1:0-2767 GCA_035492155.1 Ramlibacter sp.
CTCATCGGGCTTTTCAACGTCTTCGGCACCTACATCGCGGGAACGCTCGGGCAGAAGATGGCCAAGCGCAAGATCCTCGCCGCCATCTACATCGGCCGCGCGATCACGATCGCAATCTTCCTGTGGGCGCCGCTCACGCCGATGTCGGTCTACATCTTCTCCAGTGTGATGGGATTCCTGTGGCTTTCCACGGTGCCGCCCACCAACGCCGTGATCGCGCAGATCTTCGGTGTCGCGCACCTGTCGATGCTCGGCGGCTTCGTTTTCCTGTCGCACCAGGTGGGCTCGTTCATGGGCGCGTGGCTCGGCGGCTACCTCTACGATAAGACCGGCAGCTACGACATCGTCTGGTACATCGCGATCGCGCTGGGCCTCTTTGCGGCGATCGTCAACCTGCCCGTGCGCGAGGCGCCGATCTCGCGCGCCCAGCCGCAGCCCGCGTGATGTCGCGCAAGGGCAAGATCGCCATCTACGCCGCGGCCGTCGCCGTGCTGCTCGGCGTGTTCACGCTCTATGCGCAGCCGCAGATCATGGTCTCCGTGAGCGACATGATCTGGTCCTGCTTTCACTGACCCCTCCCCGGGGAGCGCGTTACAGTGCGCGCCATGAAGGTCTACGTGATCACAGGCGCGTCCGACGGCATCGGCGCGGAAATCGCGCGGCAGCTTGCGCGCACGAATGGCGCCGAATGCGCGCTCGTCCTCGCAGCGCGCAACCAATCCAAACTGGGCGAAGTCGCGCAGCAATGCCGCACGCATGGCGCGAAAGCCGAAGTGGTGATGACCGATGTCGCGCAAGAGGCGCAGTGCCGCGCGCTCATCGACAAATCGGTGCAGCTTTTCGGCCGCATCGATGCGTTGATCAATAACGCGGGCATGTCGGCGCAGGCACTTTTTTCCGATGTGCGTGCGCAGGACCTGCACTGGTACGAAGACCTGATGCGCGTGAATTTCTGGGGCAGCGTGTGGTGCACGCACGCAGCGCTGCCGCACCTGAAGCAAAGCCGCGGAAACATCGTGGCCGTATCTTCACTCGCGGGCCTGATGGGCGTGCCCGGGCGCACCGCCTACAGCGCCAGCAAGTTCGCGATGACCGGATTCTTCGAAGCCCTGCGCGCGGAGCTCAAGCCTTCGGGCGTGAGCGTGACCACGGCTTACCCCGGCGTCGTCGCCACAGAAATACGTTATCGCGGCTACAACGCGAAAGGCGAAGCCGCAGGCTCCAGTGGCCTCAAGGAAGACGGCGCGATGACGGTGGAAGAATGCGCGCGCCTCATCATCGAAGGCATGAACCGCCGCGCGCGGGAAGTGGTGATGACCAGCAAGGGCAAGCTCGGCCGCTTCGTGAAACTCATTGCGCCCGGCGCGGTCGAAAACATGGCGCTCGCCGCGCTGAAAGACGAAGTCAAACCGCATTGAGCCATTCAGATGCACGGCACCCTGGCAGTCTCACCCTGGATCGAACGTTGGGCACACCTCGTGCCTGCAGGCGGCAGCGTGCTCGACGTGGCCTGCGGCTACGGACGGCATTCGCGCTTTTTCGCGCAGCGCGGAATGCGCGTGACTGCCGTGGACCTCGATGCGGATGCGATCGCGTCGATCGGCGACGTTGCCGAAGCGATGGTTGCCGACATTGAAAACGGCCCCTGGCCATTCGCGGGCCGCACGTTCGATGCCGTCGTCGTCACGAACTACCTCTGGCGCCCGCTCATGCCGGCTATCCTCGGCGCCGTCGCCCTCGGCGGCGTACTTCTTTACGAAACATTTGCCGCGGGCAACGAGGCTTTCGGCAAACCGTCGCGCCCCGATTTCCTGCTCCAGCCGGGCGAATTGCTGCGGCTTTGCATCGGATTCGACGTCGTCGCTTATGAGCACGGGCAGCTGGAGCAGCCCACCCGCGTCGTGCAGCGCATCGCCGCCCTGCGCCCCGGGAAATCCCCCGCCCACGCCTCGCTAGAATCGCTCATCCCGGGCGAATTGAAATGACACCGATCACAGGCAGCATCGTGGCGCTGGCCACCCCGATGAGGGACGACGGCAGCGTCGATTACGACGCGCTGCGCAAACTCATCGATTGGCACATCGCCGAAGGCACCGATTGCATCGGCGTCGTCGGCACCACCGGCGAATCGCCGACGGTCGACGTCGACGAGCATCACGAAATCATCCGCTTCTCGGTGGAACACGCGAAAGGCCGCGTGCCGATCATGGCGGGCACCGGAGCGAATTCCACCTCCGAAGCGATTGCGATGGCCCGATACGCGAAGAGCGTCGGCGCCGATTGCCAGCTGCAGGTCGTGCCCTACTACAACAAGCCCACGCAGGAAGGCATCTACCAGCACTTCAAGGCGATCGCCGAAGCGGTGCCTGATCTGCCGATGATCCTGTACAACGTGCCCGGCCGCACGGTGGGCGATATGCAGCACGACACGGTGCTGCGCCTGGCGCAGGTGCCGGGCATTGTCGGCATCAAGGAAGCCACGGGCAACATCGAACGCGCGCAGTGGCTCATTCGCGACCTGCCCAAGGGCTTCGCGGTGTATTCCGGGGACGACCCGACCGCAGTGGCGCTGATGCTGTGCGGCGGGCAAGGCAACGTGAGCGTCACGGCCAACATCGCACCGAAACAGATGGCGCAGCTTTGCAAGGCCGCCATCGCCGGCGACACGAAGACGGCCATGGAGATCCAGCGCAAGCTGATGCCCGTGCACAAGTGGCTCTTCGTCGAAGCCAATCCGATTCCGCTCAAATGGGCGATGGCCCGCATG
>DATJJL010000010.1:0-11078 GCA_035492155.1 Ramlibacter sp.
CGACGCTGCGATGCCGGTCATGGTGGAGACGACTTGACCCACGACTTGTCCGCCGCGGCGCGCGACGTCCGATGCTTCGACGGCGAGCTCACTGGCTTGCTTGGCGTTCTCCGCGTTCTGCGCGACGGTGGAGGTGAGTTCCTCCATCGAGCTGGCCGTCTCCTCCAGCGTGCTGGCTTGCTCCTCGGTGCGCTGCGAGAGATCGAGGTTGCCTTGCGCGATCTGCGCGCTCGTGTCGGCGACGGTGCTCGCGGTGTGGGAAACGTCGAGCGCGAGCTTGCGCAGGCTCGCCGTCATCCGGTCCAGGGCTTCGGCGAACTTCTGCACGTGCATGAAATCCTCGCCCTGCGTGGACGCCGTGAGGTCGCCGTCGGCGACACGCCGCACGAGCCGCAGCGCGATGCGCAGCGGCCCCGAATTCACGGTCGTGATCCACCAGCGGAAGAAAAAGCCCATACAGGCGCCTGCGACGATCAGCCCGCCCAGCACCCACATCGTGAAGCTCGTGCGAGCCGCGGCTTCGGCGGCGAATTGCTGTGCCAGCGCAGGCTGCGTGCTATTGAGCATCGCCAGCGCGCTCGTGTGCGCTTCCTGCATCGCGTGGTAGCCCACCCACCCGGTGATCGCCGCGCCCGCGAGAAAGCTCACGAAGATCAGCCGCAGCACGGATTCCGGATTGACATTCTTCAGCATCGCGCGCTCCTTACTGCATCGCCGAGTCGACCAGCGCCATGTCGGCGGACGTCATGAGCTTCTCGATGTCGAGCATGATCAAGAGGCTTTCGTCGAGGTTCGTGAGGCCGGTGATGTACTTGGTGTCGAACGTGTTCGACGCGAATTCCGGCGTCGGCCGGATCGCATCCGGGTCGAGCGACAGCACGTCCGACACCGAGTCGACCACGACACCCACCACGCGCGATGCGACGTTGAGGATGATGACCACAGTGAACTCGTCGTACGTCGTCTCCGGCAGGCGGAATTTCACGCGCAGGTCGAGGATCGGCACGATCACGCCGCGCAGGTTGATCACGCCTTTGATGAAAGGCGGCGCATTCGCGATGGTCGTGGGCTGCTCGTAGCCGCGGATCTCCTGCACCTTCAGGATGTCGATGCCGTAGCTTTCGGCGCCGAGGCGGAAGGTGAGGAATTCCTTCAGCGGCACGGCGGCCTGCCGCGCCTCGCGCGATGTCATCGTTTGCATGGCGTTTTGCATGATTGAGTGACCTGCTTCATTTCTTGACGATGTGCGCGACATCGAGGATCAGCGCGACCGAGCCGTCGCCCATCACGGTGGCGCCCGACAGACCCGGCACCTTGCGGAAATTCGCTTCGAGGCTCTTGACCACGACTTGCTGCTGGCCGACGACTTCATCAACCACGAGTGCGGCCTGCCTGCCGTCGGCCTCGACGATCACGGCGATGCTGCCCACGTGGTCGCTTCGGTTCGCAGGCGGGAAGATGCGCGCCAGGTGGATCACCGGCAGGTAGGTCTCGCGCACGCGCAGCGTGTCGCCGTGGTCCGGCAACGTGTGGATGTCGCCGCCTTGCAGGCTGAGCGTCTCGACCACGGTGGCGATCGGCAGCACGTACACCGCGCCGCCGATGGAGACGATCATCGCCTCGATGATCGCGAGCGTGAGCGGCACGCTCACCGTCACGCTCGTGCCTTGGCCGGGCTCGGACCTGAGCTCGATCGTGCCGCCCAGCGCTTTGATGTTGCGACGCACGACGTCCATGCCGACACCGCGCCCGGAGAGGTCCGTCACCGATTCAGCCGTCGAAAAGCCCGGCTCGAAAATCAGGTCCCACACGTCTTCGTCGGGCGCATCGGGCGAGATGGACATGCCGCGCAACAACGCGTGTTCGAGGATGCGTTCGCGATCGAGGCCGCGGCCGTCGTCGCTTACCTCGATGACGATGTTGCCGCCGCGCTGTCTGGCGGCCAGGCGCAGGATGCCCGTCGGGCTCTTGCCCTCCGCCACGCGAATGCCCGGCGTTTCGAGCCCATGGTCAACGGCGTTGCGAACGAGGTGCGTGAGCGGATCGCTGATCTTTTCGATGAGGCCGCGGTCGAGCTCCGTGGATTCGCCTTCGAACTCCAGATCGACGTCCTTGCCCAGGCGCGCCGACAGTTCATGCACGAGGCGCGGGAATCGCGAGAACGCGTGCGAGATCGGCAGCATGCGGATCGCCATCACGGCTTCCTGCAGGTTGCGCGTGTGGCGCGAAAGATCGGCCAGGCCGCTTTCGGTGACGCTGCGCGCGAGCATCGCCTCGGTGATCACCAGCTCGCCGACGAGGTTCACGAGCAGGTCGATCTTCTCGGTCGCGACGCGGATGTGGCCCGTCTCCCGCGGCGCGATCGGCAGGTCATCTTCGATGGCGATCGCGGCCGATGCAGCACGCACCGGTGCAACAAGCGATTCATCGTCGGGGCCGTCATCGTCATCGGCCTGCAGCACCGCTTCGCGCTTGCGGCGGAACTCGTCGGGGTCGACGAAGAATTCGTCGTGCTCGCTCACCGCATTCGGCGCGGGTGACAAAGTCCGCGCAGGCGCGGCGTCGCGATCGATCTTCTCGATGGCCACGAGCTGCGGCGCGACGAGCAGCGCCAGCACGCTTTGCAAATCGTCGGCCGTGCCTTCCAGTTCCACTTCGAATGTGATGACACCGCCGGCGCGGTTGTCGATCGCAGGCGTGGTGAGCCGGCCCATCTCCGCGAGGCCCGCGATCATCATGTCGAGTTCGCCCTCGTCGATCGGCTCTTCGAGCGGCCCGAGCTTCACCGCGAAGCGGCGACGCACCGGGCCGGAAGCTCCATCCTTCGCGTCCGCGCGCGGCCGCTCGAGCTGCTCGCGCAAGAGCGCTTCGGCCGGCACCGCGTCCGGCGCATGTTCTATCGCACCGCGATGCTTTTCCGCCTGCCCGCGCATCACGTCGCCGGCCTTGAGCATCGCCTGCACGTCGCCCGATTCAAGTGCGCGCTCCTGCTTGCGCAGGATGTCCAGCAGGTTTTCCTGCAGGTGCGCCATCTGCGCGATGTCGCCGCAGCCGAGCATCGACGCGCTGCCCTTGATCGAATGGATCGCGCGGAAGATCGCGTTCAGCTCGGGAAGGCAGGGCGTATCCGGCTCGATCTTGAGCAGGATAGCCTCGACATCCGAGAGGTGATCCTGCGTCTCCTCGAAGAAGATCGCCCGGTAGGCTTTGGGGTCTGCGAGCGCGCCGGGGCCTTGGAACATGCGCTTGTCCTCAGATGAACTTGGCGACGATGTCGAGCATGCGCTGCGGATCGAACGGCTTGGCCATCCAGCCCGTCGCGCCCGCCTCGCGGCCCTTTTGCTTCACGGCGGGATCGACCTCGGTGGAAAGGACGATCAGCGCCACGTGGTCGTAATCGGGGATGCCGCGCAGTTCGCGCACGAGCGTCACGCCGTCCATGCGCGGCATGTTGTGGTCGGTCACCACGAGGTCGAATCGGCGGCCCTTCGCGATGTCGAGGGCATCGACACCGTCGCCGGCTTCGGCCACCTCGTAGCCCGCCTGCTCGAGCACGGCCGCCACCATCTTGCGCATCGAGCGCGTGTCGTCCACCACCAGGATCGATTTGCCCATGTTCAGTGTCCTGCTGCACGTTCGGCCTGCTTGCGGCCGGATGGAAGGAATTTGGCGATCACTTCGAGCAGCCGGTCTTCATCCAGCGGCTTGGTGAGGTATTCGTCGCAGCCCGCGAGCGAGCCGCGCAACTTGTCGAAAGGCGACGAGCGACTCGTGAGCATCACCACCGCCGTCTTCTTGATCGCCTGCTTGTTCGACTTGATCAGCTTGCAGACCTGGTAGCCGTCGATGCCGGGCAGCACCACGTCGAGGAAGACGCAGGTGTATTCGTTGTTGCCCGACAGGCCGATCGCTTCCTCGCCGGTTTCGGCGTAATCCACATCGAACCCGTAGGGCGCGAGCTTGGCCTCCATGAAGGCGCGCACCGTCGCGTTGTCGTCCACCACCAGCACGCTGTCCTTGAGCATCCTTTGCTTTTGTGCAGGCGAAGGCGCGGCGGTTTGTTTTGCGGCGGGGCGGCTGTTCGAGCGGCCGAAGGTGCTTGTGTTCGTCGACGACAGGGGGCGGCGCGAATCCGCTCCGCCGCCCGGCATCGATTTGGTGAGTTCACCGATGGAATCGTCGCCGCCGGGCAGCGCGTCTTCCAGCGCCTGCAGCAGCTTTGCCCATTGCAGCGGACGCGCAAGCACCGTGTGCGGCGTGCCGTGCGCGCTCGCGCCGATCAGCACGGTGGGCAGGCTCGACCGCTTGTGCAGCGCGCGAAATTCGCTGAAGGCGGGGGCGTCGTCGGCGTCGACCAGGAACAGGTCGGGCGAGCGGCCTGCGGCACCGGGCTCGTACTGCGCGAAGCCCGGGTCGCGCCGCGCCGCGAGCGCGAAGATGCTGGACAGCATGGATCGTTCGACGTCGTTGAAGCCGATCACGTCCACGAGGTATTGGTCGTTGTTCACATCACTTCTCCCGTGAGGACCGAAAGCCGCGCTATCACTGCGCCGCCGTCGGCGGGCCGTTTCGCCGCGTCCTTGGCGAGCAACGCGTCCACGAGCTCCTGCCAATGCGCGGCTTCGCGCGGAAGCCTGGGCACGGGTGCACGCACGTGCTGGCTGAACACTTCGGTCAATGTCTCTCCCCGGAAAGGTGGTTGGCCCGCGAGCATCTCGAACATGCAGATGCCCAGGCTGTAGACGTCGGCGGCTGGAGATGCCGCGGCGCCTTCGATCTGTTCGGGCGCCGCATAGCGCGGCGTGCCGATCACGCTCAATGCCGACTGCTCGTGACGAGTGCCGATGCGGCAGGCGCTGCCGAAATCGCAGAGCGCGAACGAGCCGTGCGCGCGCGAAAGAAAATGCGCGGGCTTGATGTCGCGGTGCGCCCAGCCGCGGCGATGCAGCGCGGCCAGGGCTGCCGCCGCTTCGTGCAAATCGAAAGCAGCGGGAGCCAGATGTTCCATCGCAATGAAAGGCCGGCCGTCGGGCAGCACACCGCAGTCATGTGCTTGCACGGCGTGTTCGCCCGAGATCGCGCGCAGCGTGTCGAACTCCTGCTGCAGCGATCCGCGAGGTGCGATCTTCAGCGCGACTTTCTCGCGCCGCTCCATGTCCGTCGCGAGCCACAGGCTCGCATGCCGCCCGCGCCCGAGCACACGTTCGAAGCGATAACGGGGCGTCATGCTTCGAGCTCCGTCAATGCGTCGAGCAACTCGGTCGCGGACGCGTATCGCTGCTGTGTATCCTTGGCCATCATGCGATCGAGCACCGGCTGCAGCCGCTGCATGTTGGCGGGCAACGTGGGCACAGGCGCCTGGATGTGCAGGTCGAGCAGCTCCTGCGCAGTGGATGCGTGATACGGACGCCGGCCCGCGAGCATCTCGAACAACATCACGCCCAGGCTGTAGATGTCGCTGCGCGCATCCACAGGCTGTCCGAGTGCCTGCTCGGGGCTGAGGTAGTAAGGCGTGCCGACGATTTCGCCCGCGCCGGTGTCGGTGATCTTCATCGACACCTGCTTGGCGACGCCGAAGTCGGTGATCGCGAGGATGCCGTCGGCGCGAAGCATCACGTTGTGCGGCTTGAGGTCGCGATGCACGATGCCGACCTGGTGGATGGCCTCCAGGCCCGCGGCAATCTGGCGGATGTAATAAAGCGCGATGCCCGGGTCGAGCGACTTGCGCGTGTGCAAGCGCAAATCGCCGAGCGGGAAATACTCCATCGCGATGTAGGCGCAGCCCGCGGAGAAATCCTGCTTGAAGATGCGCGCGACATTGGGATGGTCGATCTGCGCGAGCAGCGCGAATTCGGTGATGAAACGCTGCAGGTCCATCTCGCCGCTGCTCGAATCGAGCCGGAGCACCTTCAGCACTTGAGCCGAGCCGCCGGTCATCGGCTGGGCGAGGTAAACCGTGGCGTTGGCACCTTCGCCGATCTTGCGCAAGAGGCGGTAGCCTTCGATGAGCATGTGGCTGCTCGGGCCGGGGTCGCTCGCCGCGCGCGAGAGCTGGTGGTTCTTCTGCAGCGATTCGCGCAGCATCACGTAGTGGCTCTCGGGCGTGGACGAGCCCAGGCGCGGCACGAGCCCGGCGATCTCGACCACTTCGAGGAAGGTGTCGTCGGGCAGGCCGAGCGTGCCGCTGCGCCCGGAGTCGACGCGCGTGCCCGCCGCCTGGCGCGTGCCGAACGACGCGGCGATGCTCCAGTGCAGGTCGGCCGCGATCACTTCGAGCAGCCTTGCGATCTCCACGGCCTCGCCCACGGCATGGACCATGCCGGCGCTGTTCGTGCGCGGCGTGACTTCTGCCACGCCGAGATGCACGCCGACGGCGATCGACAATGGGGGCACCCCCGCCGACTGAGGACGCGCCGCGATGCGGGTCGCCAATTGCACGCACTCGTTCACCGTGAGGATCGCCGCATGCAGCGCGCGCTTGGCGTGCGCAGGCAGCTTGTCCTCCTCGCGATGGGAGAACACGAACAGGATCGAATCGGGCTTTCGCTGCGCGATCTCGCCGCCGAGTTCCAGCCCCGCACGCTGCAGCAGCCGGCGCACGTCGTTCACGAAATTGGTCAGCTCATCGCCGGCCATCGTGTGGCACGTGGCGGCGAAGTTGCGCACGCGCGCGTACATGAACGTCGCAAGCTGCCCCTCGGGTTCGACGCGCGCCGGCGCAGGCGGCTGCATCTCCCGCAGTTCGGGCAAAGCCTCGAGAGGCGCGGCTTCAGTGGGCGGAAAATGCGGATCCGCGGACTGGAACGAGTCGACCGACATGTCTGCTGTCTCTTGCCGATGTGCGCCGTGGCGCCGTTTCGGCTCTCATCAAAATGTAGGAATGGATGAGCGTTGTACCCCGAGACCCGCAGGGTTGTCACGACTTGTTACTCGAACGGCGACTGAAGGCGTCGGATGCGCGACAGTCGGTCTCGGGGTTAACCCGAGAGGCCGACCTTGCGAGCGGCCGCCTGTATCTCGCCCCAGGTGGTGTCATCGACGACGATGCCATCCCGCTCGCGCTCCTTGCGGGCTTGCCGCTCGGGCTCGCCCGCGACCAGCACGCCTTCGCTGCCCGGCGCGGGCGGGCTTTGCTTGAGCCAATCGACGAAGGCGATCGCCTCCGCTTCGAAAGCCGATCGCGTTCCAAGCTGCTGCGGGTCGATGACGATCGCGAGCATGCCGTTGATCACCGAGCGCCTCGCATCGGCGGGGCGATGCCACGTGCCGGTGCCGGTCAGTGCGCCGCCCAGCAGCTCGCACGCGACCGCCATGCCGAAACCCTTGTGTTCGCCGAAAGGCATGAGCGCGCCAAAAAGACCGCTCGCCTGTGGCACGACAACCACGCCGGGGTCGGTGGTGGGATGGCCCTGCTCGTCGATGAGCAAACCTTCCTCGACGCGGCGGCCCTCGTTGTGGGCAACGCGCATCTTGCCTTGCGCAACTCGGCTCGTCGCGAAGTCGAGCACGAAGGGCTCGCGGCCTTTCAGCGGAATACCGATGCAACAAGGGTTCGTGCCGAAGCGCCCGTCGGCGCCACCCCAAGGCGCGACCACCGGCCGCGACTGAACGTTGACGAAATGAATCGACACGAGGCCTTGCGCCACGGCCATCTCGGCGAAGTGCCCGATGCGCCCGAGGTGATGCGCGTTCGACAGGGCGAGGATGCAGCTGCCCGTCTCCTTCGTGCGAGCGATCGCGAGCTGAATCGCTTCCTCGCCGACGACTTGCCCGTAGCCGCGCTGGCCATCGACGGTCAGCAGCGACTTCGCATCGAGCACGACCTTCGCGTGCGAATTGGGATGCAGCCCGCCTTCGAGCACCGCGTCCACGTATCGCGGGATCATCCCGACGCCGTGCGAATCGTGGCCCGAGAGATTCGCGAGCACGAGGTTCGCTGCGACCTTGTCGGCTTCAGCGCGAAGGCTGCCCGCGGCGGCGAGAACGGCCGCGCACTGCTCGCGCAGCGCCTGCGCATCGAAAACTTTGCTCATGGAATGCCTACTTCAAATTCCTACATCACCGCGCCGATTTGCCAAGGCACGAATTCGTTCTGGCCGTAGCCATGCTTTTCACTCTTGCTCGCCTCACCTGACGCCGTCGCGAGAACCAGATGGAAGATGCGCTCGCCCATCTCCTGGATCGAGCATCGGCCGTCGATGATTTCGCCGCAGTTGACGTCCATGTCCTCTTCCTGCCGCTGCCACAGCGCCGTGTTGGTCGCGAGCTTGAGCGAAGGCGACGGCGCGCAGCCGTACGCGCTGCCGCGGCCGGTGGTAAAGCAGATCATGTTCGCGCCGCCTGCCACTTGCCCTGTGGCGCTCACGGGGTCGTAGCCCGGCGTGTCCATGTAGACGAAGCCGTGCTTGTCGACCGTCTGCGCGTATTCGTACACGGCCTGCAGGTTGGTGGTGCCGCCCTTCGCGACGGCGCCGAGCGACTTCTCGAGGATGGTCGTCAGCCCGCCGGCCTTGTTGCCGGGCGACGGGTTGTTGTTCATCTCGCCTTCATTGACCTTCGTGTAGTGCTCCCACCAGCGGATGCGCTCGATCAATTTCTCGCCCACGTCGCGCCTCACCGCGCGGCGCGTGAGCAGGTGTTCCGCCCCGTAGATCTCGGGCGTTTCCGACAGGACCGCCGTGCCGCCGTGTGCGACGAGCAGATCGACCGCCGCTCCGAGCGCCGGGTTCGCGCTGATGCCCGAATAGCCGTCGGAGCCGCCGCATTGCAGCCCTATCGTGATGTGCTCGGCGGAGCAGGGCTCGCGCTTCACTTTGTTCGCCAGCGGCAGCATCTCGCTGACGAGTGCGATGCCGCGCTCGACCGTCTTGCGTGTGCCGCCCGTGTCCTGGATGTTGAAGACGCGCAGCTGCTCGCCTTCGCGCAGCGACGAATGCGCGAGCCATGCGTTGATCTGGTTGGCCTCGCAGCCGAGGCCGACGACCAGCACGCCCCAGAAGTTCGCGTGCGTGGCGTAGCCGGCGAGCACGCGCTCGAGCACGCGCATGCCCAGGCCCTCGGTATCCATGCCGCAACCCGTGCCGTGCGTGAGCGCGACGACGCCGTCGATGTTCGGATAGTCCGCAAGCACACCGGGATTCGTCTGCCGCGAGAAGTGATCCGCGATCGCGCGCGCGGCCGTCGCAGAGCAGTTCACGCTGGACAGGATGCCGATGTAGTTGCGTGTGGCGACGCGTCCATCGGCCCGCTTGATGCCCATGAAAGTCGCCTCGCGTCGCACGGGCTCGGGCTTCACATCGGCGCCGAATGCGTAGTCGCGCTCGAAATCGCCCATCACCATGTTGTGCGTGTGCACGTGTTCGCCGGCGGCAATCGGCTTGCTGGCGAATCCGATGATCTGGTTGTAGCGCCGCACGGGTGCGCCTTGCGCGATGTCGTGCGTCGCGATCTTGTGGCCGGGCGGGATGAGGCCGCGGGCCGAGATGGTCTCGACCACGGTGCCGCCCACGAGCTGGGCACGTGCGATGAGCACGTCGTCGTTCGGATGAAGTCGGATGAAGGGTGTCACTGCTGCTGCCGATGAATCAGGATGGGTTCGCGCGTTTCCAGCTCGCCGAAAAGCGCGCGTGCGATTTGTCCATGTGGTTGTGCATCGCCTCGCGCGCAGCCTCTGCGTCGTGTTGGCGAATCGCGTCGTAGATCGCCTCGTGCTCCTTGATGGCGATGCGCCAGGAGGGCACGTTCTCGAAATAGTCGCCGAGCCGCTCGAAGAGCGGACGCTTGCGCGCGTCCCAGAAGGTTTGCACCATGTCGACCAGCACCGCATTGCCCGCGGCTTGGGCAATCGCCGTGTGGAACAGGCGGTCGCCCTCGACGGGCGCGACGTCGCGCTGCGTGTCCGCCTGCATCTTCTCGAGGCCATCGCGGATGGCCTGCAGGTTCTTGCGCTTGGCATGCGTGGCCGCGAGGGCGGCGATTTCGCCTTCGACCACGCGCCTCGCGCGGATGAGCTCGAGCGGGCCCCACTCGTTCTCGCCGATGCTCTTGCGCGTGACGATGGGCTTTTTCGCTCGCTCCAGCACGAACACACCCGCACCGGTGCGCACTTCCACCCAGCCTTCGACTTCGAGCGCGATGAGTGCCTCGCGCACCGAAGGGCGGCTCACGCCCAGTTGCCTGGCGAGGTCCCGCTCGGCCGGCAGGCGCGCACCCGGCTTGAACTCGCCCTTGTCCATGAGCGTGCGCAGCTGCCCGGCGATCTGCCGGTACAGGCGCTGGGGCTCGAGGATTTGCAGGGGCATGGAATCGGGAAAGAAAAAAGGCCTACGGGTTGACGCTGATTGGCCAAGTGGTCAGACCAATTAATATCTATTCAATCCACTCGCCGGACATCCGGCAAAACCCGAAGGCAAGTCCATGCGATTGAAAGGAAAGACAGTCCTCGTTACTGCGGCCGGCCAGGGCATCGGCCGTGCAAGTGCGCTTGCGCTCGCGGCCGAAGGCGCTCAGGTCTGGGCGACCGACGTCAACGAAAAACTGCTCGCGTCGTACGAAGGCGTCGAGCGCATCCGCGCGCACAGGCTGGACGTGCTCGACAAAGCGGCGATCGCGAAGACTGTTTCCGCGATGCCCGCTGTCGACGTGCTCTTCAATTGCGCCGGCTTCGTCCACAGCGGCGCCGTGCTGCAGGCCACCGACGAGGAGTGGAACTTTGCGCTCAACCTGAACGTGCGAGCGCAGTTCTGGGCGATCCAGGCCGTGCTGCCGCGCATGCTCACCGCCGGACGCGGCAGCATCATCAACATGGCCAGCGTGTGCTCCAGCATCAAGGGCCTGCCGAACCGCTTTATCTACGGCACGACCAAGGCGGCGGTCATCGGCCTGACCAAGAGCGTCGCCGCCGACTACGTGGCCGACGGCATTCGCTGCAATGCAATCTGCCCCGGCACGGTGGACACGCCGTCGCTCGGCGAGCGCATCAACGCGAATGCCGACCCTGAAGCCGCACGCAAGGCTTTCATCGCGCGCCAGCCGATGGGCCGCCTCGCGCAAGCGCAGGAAATCGCGCCGCTGGTTGT
>DATJJL010000011.1:0-15581 GCA_035492155.1 Ramlibacter sp.
GGAACGACATCTCGTACATGAAGTTCTGCGGCACACCGCCGATGAACCTGCTGTACGGGCTCGAGGCGGCGCTTGGGTTGCTGCTCTCCGAGGGCTTGCCCGCCGTATGGAAGCGGCACACGCAGATTGCGGGCGCAGTGCACGCCGCCGTCGAAGGATGGAAAGAAGGTGGCGCCCTGGACTTCCTCGCGAAAGACACGCAGGCGCGATCGGTCTCGGTCACCACGATCACGGTGCCGCCGAACACCGACATCGAGGCGCTGCGCACCATCGCGCGCGAGAGCTTCCAGGTCGCGATGGCCGGCGGCCTGGGCCCGATGGCGGGCCGCGCGTTTCGCATCGGGCACCTTGGCGACTGCAACGTCGCGATGATCCTCGGCGCCATCGCCGGCGTCGAGGCGGCGCTGCGCACGCAGGGGATTCCTGTCGGTCAGGGTGGCGTGCAGCGGGCGGTGGAAGCGCTTGCGGGCGCTCACGCCGGATCGCGCGTGTAGGTCTCGGCGTAGCCCGACGGGTAAGCTAAAGTCGCTGACGAATTCAACTCCCACTTTCCGTTGTTCACTATGACAAAGGCCAGCGTCGCCGGTCTCTTCGTGCTCGCATGCGTGTGGCTACTGCACGCATGCGGTGGTGGCGGCGGCGGATCGGCCGCGCCGCCGCAAGCCGATCCTCAAGCCGCGCTCGCCGCGACGATCCGCACCGACTCACGCCTTGCCGCCGTGCGAGCGAAGGCAAAGCAACTCGTCGCGGCCAGCCTCACCGCCGGCACAGGCTACCCGGCGGTGTTCATCCGCGACCTCAACACCTTCATCGATCTCGCGATCGAAGCGCAGGGCGCGGCGGCGATCCGTCCGCAGCTCGAACTTTTCCTCGCGCACCAGGGCGCGGACGGCAACATCCCCGATGGCATCGAGATCGCGACGGGCAACTCCTTCAAGGGCACGGTCGAAACCGATCAGGAAAGCTCGCTCGTGCAGGCAGTCGCGAAGTACGTTGCCGCAAGCGGCGACACGGCTTTCCTGTCGCAGCAGATCGGCGGCGTCGCGGTGATGACGCGTCTGGAAAACGCGCTGGCGTTTCTTTACGCGCAGCGCTACTCGGCGCAGTACGGTCTGGTCTGGGGCGGCACGCGCGCCGACTGGGGCGACGTGCAACCCGAGGACGTGCCCGGCACGAACCTGAGCGCCTTGAGCCATCCGAGCATCAGCATCTACGACAACGCGATGCTCACGCTCGCGCTCGTTGACCTGCAGACGTTGGAGCGCGCGGCAGCGCGCGACGCAAGCGCCTGGGCCGCGAAGGAAAGCAGCTTGCGCGCCGCGATCCGTGCGAACCTTTGGACGGGCACGCAGTTCGCGCCGCACATCTATCTCGACAAGGGCTCGCCCTTCCCCGCGAGCTTCGACGAATCGAAGATGTATTTCCAGGGCGGCACGGCCGTCGCCATCCAGGCGGGCTTGTTGCAGCCGGCGGAAGTCACGCAAGCTTTTGCGCGCATGGTGAAGAACAAGGTCGATTCCGGTTCGGGCTCCGTGGGTGTGTCGCTGTATCCGCCGTATCCCGCAGGCTTTTTCGCCAACACCGAGTACATGGGCTCGCAGTACTACTACCAGAACGGCGGCGACTGGCCGTGGTTCGGCGCGCGCATCATCCAGCAGATGGTGGTCGCAGGCCAGGCGCAAACCGCGTACGACGAGCTCGGGACGATGCTCGATCGCGTGCTGCGCGACAACGGCTTTTACGAGTGGTACACGCAGGGCGGACAGGCGCGCGGATCGGCCGACTATCGCGGTACGGCCGGGCAGCTTGCGAAGGCGATCGACATGCTCGAAGCCTGGGCGGCGGCGCATTGATCCCGCCATCCGGCCTGCCCGTGCCGCAAAGGTATTGGGCGATGGGAACCATCGTGCTCGGCATCACGCTGGCCGTGCTCGATTCCAGCGTCGTCAATCTCGCGTTGCCGGGCATGGTGCGCGACCTGCACGCCACCGCGTCGGGTGCGGTGTGGATCGTCAATGCGTACCAGCTCGCCACGCTTGTGTTGCTGCTGCCGCTGGCGACGTTGGGCGATCGCGTCGGCTACAAGCGCATCTATATCGCGGGCGTCGTCGTCTTCACGATCGCGTCGGGGCTCGCGAGCTTTTCGACATCGCTCGCCATGCTCGCCGCGGCGCGGGCGCTGCAAGGCGCCGGTGCGGCCGGCATCATGTCGGTCAACTCCGCGCTCGTGCGGCTCACGTATCCCAGCGACGCGCTCGGCCGCGGCGTCGCCTTGAATTCGGTCACAGTCGCCACCGCTGCAGTGGCTGGGCCCGTAGTCGCCGCGGCGATTCTCTCCATCGCGTCTTGGCCTTGGCTCTTCCTTGTGAACATTCCGCTGGGCATCGCGCTCTTTTTCCTCGGCCGCAGCGTGCTGCCGATGAATCCGACGCGGCCCATCGCAGGAAGCATCTCCGTCGTCGACGTGACGCTCAACGCCGCGATGTTCGTGCTGCTCTTCCTGGGCGCGGACCTTGTGGGCGCGAGCAGCTCCACCACGCTGGGCCTGCTGCTGCTGGCCGCGTGTGTTGCCATCGGCGTGGTGCATGTGCGCCGGCAACTCGGCAAGGAGCATCCGCTGCTGCCGATCGACCTGCTGCGCATCCCGGTTTTTCGCCTCTCGATGGCAACGTCGGTGTGCGCGTTCGCAGCGCAGACGATCACTTTCGTCACGCTGCCCTTTCTCTTCCTCGAGGCGTGGCATCGCACGCCCGGCGAGGCCGGCATCCTGATTGCCGGCTGGCCGCTGGCGATCATCGTCTCTGCGCCGATTGCGGGGCGCTTGATCGGGCGTTACCCCGATGGTTTGCTCGGTGCGATCGGCCTGGGCACGCTTGCCACCGGTCTCGCACTGCTGGCGCTCGCGGCACATGACACGTCCTCCGACGGCATGTGGTGGCGGCTCGCCATCTGCGGCATCGGCTTCGGCCTGTTCCAGTCGCCCAACAACCACACGATCATCACGAGCGCGCCGCCTCACCGCGCCGGCGCCGCGAGCGGGATGCTCGGCACCGCGCGCCTCACCGGCCAGGCGTCGGGCGCCGCACTGCTTGCCGCGGTGTTCGCCGTCTCCAGCGCGCACGACGTGCGCAGCACCGAGATCGCGCTGTCGTTCGCCGCTGGCCTCGCGGCAATCGCCGCCGTCTTCAGCGGGCGCCGGGTGAAGTTCCAGGCTTAGTGCGACGAATCCGGGGTGACGCGGGCCGCGGCGGCCAGCGCCGTCATGTTCACGATGCGCCGCACCGTCGCCGACGGCGTGAGCACGTGCACAGGCGCCTTCGCACCGAGCAGCATCGGCCCGATCGTGATGCCGTGGCCGCCCGTCACCTTGAGCACGTTGAACAGGATGTTCGCGGACTCCAGCGTCGGGCAGATCAGAAGGTTCGCCTCGCCGGTGAGCGTCGATTCGGGCAGGCTCGCCTTTCGCACCGCTTCGGACAACGCGGCGTCGCCCTGCATCTCGCCATCGCATTCGACGTTGGGCGCCATCTGCCGGAACAGGTCGCGCGCCTTGCGCATCTTCGAGGCCGAGCCGCGCGGCGACGATCCGAAGTTGCTGTGCGACAGGAAAGCCACCTTCGGGGGCAGGCCGAAGCTTTGCACCTGTGCCGCGGCCATCGCCGCAATGCGCGCAAGCGTCTCGGCGTCCGGATCTTCGTTGACGTAGGTATCCGCGATGAAGAGCGTGCGGTCCTGCAGCAGCAGGCCGTTCAGCGCCGCGAACCCGGGCTCGCCTTCGCAGCCGATCACGTCGCGCACATGCTGCAAGTGCTGGTCGAAGCGGCCGACCATGCCGCAGATCATCGCGTCGGCGTCCTTCAAGTAAACCGACAGCGCGCCGATGAGCGTGTTCGACCGGCGCACCGCCGCCTTCGCGGCGTCGGGCGTGATGCCGTTGCGCCCCATGAGGCGCTGGTAGGTCTCCCAGTATTGGCGAAAGCGCGCGTCGCTTTCCGGATTGACGATCTCGAAGTCGGTACCGGCCTTCATGCGCAGCCCCGCCTTCGCGATGCGCGCTTCGATGACCGCAGGGCGGCCGATGAGGATAGGCTGCGCGAGGTTTTCGTCGATGGCGAGTTGCGCGGCACGCAGCACGCGATCGTCCTCGCCTTCCGCGAAGGCCACTCGCTTGGCCGCAGCGCGCTTCGCTGCGACGAACACCGGCCGCATGATCATGCCTGTCTGGTACACATAGCGCGTCAGGCTATGCGTGTACGCCTCGAAGTCCTTGATCGGACGCGTCGCGACGCCGGACGCTTCGGCTGCCTTCGCCACTGCCGGCGCGATGCGCAGGATCAGGCGCGAATCGAACGGCGTGGGGATGATGTAGTCGGGCCCGAAGGTGAGCTCCTTGCCCGCATACGCGTTCGCGACTTCCTCGCTGATGTCGGCTTTCGCGAGCTGCGCAATTTCGCGCACTGTGGCGAGCTTCATCTCCTCGGTGATCTTGGTCGCACCGCAATCGAGCGCGCCGCGGAAGATGTAGGGAAAGCACAGCACGTTGTTGACCTGGTTCGGATAGTCCGAGCGGCCGGTCGCGATGATGCAGTCGGGCCGCGCTTCCTTCGCGAGCTCGGGGCGGATCTCGGGTTCGGGGTTCGCAAGCGCCAGGATGATCGGCTTGTCAGCCATGGTCTTGACCATCTCCGGCGAGAGCACACCGGCGGTGGAACAACCGAGGAACACGTCTGCACCCTTGCACACGTCGGCGAGCGTGCGCTTGCTGGTGTCCTGCGCGTACTTCGCCTTCGATTCGTCATAGCCGCCCGGGCGGCCCTGGTAGACGACGCCTTTCGAATCGACGACGAAGATGTTCTTGCATTGCAGGCCCAGGCCCACCATCAGGTCGAGACACGCGATGGCAGCGGCGCCCGCGCCTGAGGACACGAGCTTGATGTCGCCGATCTTCTTGCCGACGAGTTCCAGCGCATTGAGAAGCGCGGCCGACGAGATGATCGCGGTGCCATGCTGGTCGTCGTGGAACACGGGGATGTTCACGCGCTCGCGCAGCTTGCGCTCGATGTGGAAGCACTCGGGTGCCTTGATGTCCTCGAGATTGATGCCGCCAAGCGTGGGCTCCAGCGCCGCGATGATGTCGACGAGCTTGTCGGGGTCGTGCTCCGCCAGTTCGATGTCGAACACATCGATGCCGGCGAACTTCTTGAACAGGCACCCCTTGCCTTCCATCACGGGCTTGCCGGCGAGCGGCCCGATGTCGCCCAGGCCCAGCACGGCCGTCCCGTTGGTGATGACGCCAACGAGATTGCCGCGCGAGGTGTATTCGAAGGCCAGCGACGGATCGGCCTGGATGTCCAGGCACGGGTACGCAACGCCCGGCGAATAGGCCAGCGACAGGTCGCGCTGGTTCGACAACGGCTTGGTGGGCGTGACAGCGATCTTCCCCTTGAAGGGGGCGCGATGGTATTCGCGTGCGGCTTCGCGCAGGGCAAGCTCCGCTGCGGATGTGGGCTCGTTCATCGGCTTCTCCAGATTTTTCGGGGTCATGCTGCTCCTATCCCCCGCCCAAGGCAACCAGGGGCGAGGCGCACGCATGTAAGAAGATTGACGGACATCAAGCGCCCGGGTTCTACGTGGTTCCTCGCATCGCCTCTGCCAGCGGAACGAGTACCTTTGGCCCATGACATTCCAGTTCGACAGAAACCTCGCGCGTGGCATCTTTCTCGTGGCAATCGCACTGTTGTTCGGCGTGACAGCAGCCGTGAACTACCCGATCGGCGATTTCGCCCGTGCGGGCCCTGGCCTCTTCCCCGTCCTGATCAGCGCCTTGCTGTTCCTCGTAGGCACCGCGACGATCGTGCGCTCGCGTTTCACCGACAAGGTGCCGCTCACGTTCAGCGCCCGCAACATCGGCCTGATCCTGGGAAGCCTGTGCGCATTCGCGATCGTGTCCGAGTTCGTGAACATGACCATCGGCATCATCGTCATGGTGTTCGTCGCCACCATCGCGGGCACCAACTATTCGGTGGTGCGCAACATCAAGATCTCGGTGGGGCTGGTGGCCATCGCGTTCGTCTTCGCCAAGTTCCTCGGCCTGAACCTGCCCCTGTACTGAGCCCGCCATGGAAATCCTGCACAACCTTGCATTCGGCTTCAGCCATGCGCTGACCTTCCATAACCTGCTGTACTGCGCGATCGGGTGCGTGGTCGGCACGATGGTCGGGCTGCTGCCGGGCCTGGGCCCGCTCGCGACAATCTCCATCCTTTTGCCCCTCACGTATTCGATCCCCACCGGCGGTGCGCTGATCATGCTGGCCGGCATCTACTACGGCGCGCAGTACGGCGACAGCGTCTCGGCGATCACGATGAAGATCCCGCACGCAAGCTCGATCGTGGCATGTATCGACGGCTACGCGATGACGCTCAAGGGCAAGACGGGCCTCGCGCTTTTCACCGCCGGCATCTCCAGCTTCATCGGCGGCACCGTGGCCATCATCGTTCTCGCGTGGCTGGCACCCGCCCTCGGCGAAGTCGCGTTCCTCTTCGGCCCCGCCGATTACTGCGCGCTGATGCTCGTGGGCTTCGTCTGCGTGAGCTTCGTGACCACAGGCAGCTTGCTCAACGGCCTGGCGATGTGCCTCATCGGCGTGCTGCTCGGCCAGATCGGCACGGACGTGAACAGCGGCATGCAGCGCTACACCATGGACATGCCTTTCCTCGCGGACGGCGTCGGCATCGTGAGCGTGGCGCTCGGCTGCTTCGGCATCGCCGAGATCACGAAGAACCTGGACAACCACGAGGAGCGTTCGCCCTTCAACGGCACGATCCACCTCATGCCGACGTGGGCCGAGTTCAAGCGAATCATCCCGAGCGCTCTGCGCGGCAGTGCCATTGGCTCGTTCCTGGGCATCCTGCCCGGCGGCGGTCCGGTGATCGCGCAGTTCGCGGCCTACGCCATCGACAAGAAGGTCAGCAAGTACAAGGACGAGATCGGCCATGGCGCGATCGAAGGCGTGGCCGGACAGGCCGCTGCCGACGAAGCTGCAGCGCGCACCAGTTTCATCCCGCTGATGTCCATCGGCATTCCCGAGAACGCCGTGATGGCGCTGATGATGGCGGCGTTCATCATCAAGGGGATCCAGCCCGGCCCGAACATGATCGCGGGCCACCCCGATTTGTTCTGGGGGCTGGTCGCATCGATGTGGGTGGGCAACGTGTTCCTGGTGGTGCTGAACGTGCCGATGGTCCGCTGGTGGCTGTCGCTGTTCAAGATTCCCTACAACGTGCTGTTCCCCGGCATCCTGTTTTTCTGCTGCATCGGCACTTACAGCGTCAACAACAACCTGCACGACGTCTTCATCACGGCAACATTCGGCCTGCTGGGCTACCTCATGATGCGACTGGACCTCGACGCGGCGCCGCTGATGCTGGGCTTCATCCTCGGGCCGATGCTCGAAGAAAACTTCCGCCGCGCCCTGCTGCTCAGCCGCGGCACGTTCGGAACCTTCGTCGCGCGCCCGATCAGCGGCACGCTCATCGGCCTGATCGTCATCTTCGTCATCTGGCAGATCGTTGCGTTCTTCTGGCAGCAGAAAAAGCACAAGAAAGCCGCGCTACTGAGAGCCGGCGTGGCGCTGCAGCACGACTGACGCTCGAGCCTGAGCTCGAACCCCTCTCCCTTTGGGCGGTCAAACCGCTTGAAGGGAAGGCCGTGACCAAAACCCGCTTCGCGCTCGCCCTCGTGTTGGCCATTTGCGGTGCATCGGGGTTGGCGCAGACCACGCCGAAGCGCTCGCTCGGCTCCGTGACGATCACGGGCGTCGCGCATCCTGTCGAGAAGTCATACCGCCGCATGGTCGAAGGCATGGACCTTTTCGAGCAGATGCACGCGCACGCACCGAATGCGCAGCTGCGCTTCAAGCTGCTGCCACGCAAACACGGCACGAACATGGATGACGTGCTGCTCGAAGTGGTGGGGCGCACCTTCTCGTATCGCGTGCCGATTTCGCCGGACCGCACGTTCACGCTCGCGCGTGATCCGAAGGCGTGGAACGAAGACGCAGTGGTCTCGCCCAATCGCAAGCAGCTCAGCATGACGTGGCGCACGGAGATCCGCACGCCGGGCTTGCCTTCCGACACACGCCGTCTGGGCGACCTGCGACTCGAGTGTCTCGTCGGAATCAAATCCGGCCTCGTGTCGAACACGAGCCCGCTGATCGAGAAGCTCTCGAGCATCCTCAACAACCCGTTTCGCTACTGCGGGCAAAAGAATGCGCAGTACCTCTTCTTCGCCGAGCGGCCGATCTTTGCGGTGACACTTGTTTCGGGCGAACGCCGCGAAGTGCTGCCCATCGATTCTCTCTACGCGAGCGCCAGCGACGACCCGGGCCTGCCCGATGACCTGCCCTTTTGCGATTGCGAAGTGCTGCTGGACCGCACCTACTTCCTGCCGCTGGGCGACGAGAGTTGGCCCGACGACACGCTCGTGCAGTTCGAGTACATGGAGGACAGGCCGTGAGGCTGGCGCTTGTTGTTGCGGCATGCATCGCGGTCGGCGGCTGCGCGCTGAGCGGCAAGCTCGAGGAGAACGGCCCGGGCATCAAGCGCACGCCACCGCAAATTGCCTTCGCGGCGGCGCAGGCGGCGAGCGAGCGCGTGCACATCGGTGACACGCGCGATGCCGTCGCCGCGGCACTCGGGTCCTCGAACATTCTGCAGTTCGAAAGCGGATGGCAGGTGTGGATCTACCGCTGGCCGGGTGTGGACGATTCGACACGCGCGGCCACCGAACTGGATCTTCTCTTCGAGCCGCGAGGTACCTTGCGCAAGATTCGCGTGCGGCGCGGCGAGGCCGCTAGTACTTCTTCGGCACGAGCATCGACTTCGGGGTAGGCCGGCGCGAGTAGTCCTTGTGGCGAACCCGATCGGGCAGCTGCACGTCGGGGTGCTCGATCTCCTTGTAGGGCACGAGCGTGAGGAGGTGGTCGATGCAATTGAGGCGCGCGGCCTTCTTGTCGTCGCCCTGCACCACCCACCAGCGCGCCTCGGGGATGTGGGTGCGCTCCATCATCGCTTCCTTGGCCTTCGTGTAGTCCTCCCAGCGGCGGCGCGACTCGAGGTCCATCGGGCTCAGCTTCCACTGCTTGAGCGGATCGTTGATGCGAGCCGTGAATCGCAGGTGCTGCTCTTCGTCGGAGATGGAGAACCAGTACTTCACGAGCTGGATGCCCGATCGCACCAGCATTCGCTCGAACTCGGGGACGGAGCGGAAGAACTCCTCGTACTGTTCGTCGCTGCAAAAACCCATCACCCGCTCGACGCCCGCGCGGTTGTACCAGCTGCGGTCGAAAAGAACGATCTCGCCCGCGGCAGGAAGGTGCTGCACGTACCGCTGGAAATACCACTGGGTGCGTTCGCGGTCGTTCGGCGCAGGCAACGCGGCGACGCGGCAGACGCGCGGATTGAGGCGCTGCGTCATTCGCTTGATGACGCTGCCCTTGCCTGCTGCGTCGCGGCCTTCGAACAGCACGACGAGCCGGTGACCCGTGGCCACCACCCAGTCCTGCAGCTTGACCAACTCGCCTTGCAGCCGCAGCAGATTCTGGAAATAGCGATGCCGCTCCCGCTTGTCCTTCTCGGTGAGCGGAATCTCGCGTCCGTCAGCGTCGAAGGGACGATCTTCGAGTTCGAGTTCGAGCTCCTCGTCCCAGGAGTCGATTTCTTCCAGTCGCGTGCGCCGGGTGAATTCTTCGCTGTTCATGACGCCTCCGGCCCCAGCTTACAGCCGCCGCGTGACGTTTGTGTGACGCCGCGCAAAAACTCAGTCCACCTTGACGGCGGCAAGCGTCGGATCCTCGTCGGGATAACGCAATGGCAGGCTCTGGAAGCAAGCCCGCAGCGACAGCGCGATCATGAGGTTGCGGTGCGTTTTCGAATCGGCCGGCACGATGACCCACGGTGCCCAGGGCGTGGATGTCATGCCCACTGCGCGTGCATAAGCGCGCTGGTAGTCGTCCCATTGCTTGCGCACTTTCAAGTCGCCGCGCTGGAACTTGTAGCGCTTGGCCGGATCGTCCAGCCGCGCCTGCAGGCGTGCGCGCTGCTCGTCCTTGGAGATGTGCAGCATGAACTTCACCACCAGCGTACCGGTCTCGGCGAGCATGCGCTCGAAGTCGTTGATCTGCGCGTAGCGGCGATGGGTCTGCGCCGCGTCGATGTCGCCGTTCACCACCGGAACCAGCACGTCTTCGTAGTGGCTGCGGTTGAAGGCGACGATCTCGCCCGCACCGGGCACCTGCTGGTGGATGCGCCAAAGATAGTCGTGATGGCGCTCCGCTTCGTTCGGCACGCCCCAGGGCACCGCGCGCACGCCCAGCGGGCTCATGCGGCCGAACACCGTGCGCAAGACGCCATCCTTGCCGCTCGTATCCAGACCCTGCAGCACCACGAGCATCTTGTAGCGCTTGTCCGCGAAGAACTTGTTCTGCAGCACATCGAGCTGCTGCGCGAGCTGGTCGACGAGCTGTTTGTCGCGCGACTTGCCGCCGCTGGAAAACGGCTTGGACGATGGATCGATGGCATCGAGCGAGAACTTCTCGTCGGCCGCGGTGAAACGGTATCGCGCCCAGGGGTTCTTGGCTGCCATCGATTCAACTCCAGAAAGGTTCGGCCTTTGCCAGTTTGCGCAAGAGCCGGCCGCATTCTCGCGCGACGCGTTCGCGATCGGCCGTGAGCCAGCCCACGGCGAACAACGCCCGCGGATCGGCCTGCGCCTTCTCGCGGTAATGCGCCAGTGCCGTCATCTCGTCGATGTATTCGCCGAGCGCGTCCTGCACTTTCTTCACTTTGGCGAGGTAAGCGCGCAGTCGACCCCCGTCATGAAGCGGCGCGGTGAACTCCGCCAGATAGCGAAATCGCTTCAGGCGCTTGCGCACGCGATGCTGCCGGTCGGCGGGAATTCGCTCGAAGATGCAGCCGTCGGCCAGCACCTTCTTGTGCAGCTTTGCAAGGCGACGGACGATCCCGGCCTTCGCACCACGGCCGGAGGATTGATCTGCGCACAGTTCGCACGACTTTGCGAGCAGCGACAGCACGGCGTCCTGGAAGGGCTGCGAGCGCACGGATCGAGCGGGCGAAGCACCACGTTTCCCTTCGGGTTCGCCGGGCACCGGCCCCCCTGCTTCGCGTAACTTCGGCGCGATCGACTGAAGCACATGACTCACGTCGCGATGCTTGCCGAGCTCGCGAAATACGCGGATCAATGCCTGCTCTTCATCGGCCGCATCACAGCGCACGAGATCGCGCAGCGCCGTGCGTGATCGACGGATGCCGACGCGCATCTGGTGGACGTGTTCATCGTCCTTGCTGCCGGCTGCAAGCTCGCTCGCGTTGCGGATCACCTGGTCGAGCGACACGGCGAGCGCCTCGCCAGCGATGCGGCGCAATGATGCGTGCTTGCCGAATTCTGCGCCGGCCGCGCCTGCTGCGGCGCCGACGCCGCCTTCGCAACGCGCGAGTTGCGCGCCCTTTTGCGCCTTGCTGATCGTGCTGAGCCACAGCCGATGCTGTGCGCACCATTGGCGCGCCATCTGCACGGCCGCAGCCGGTTCGCCTCGTTTCAGCTCGAATTCGATCTCGCTCACTTCGACCTTGCGGCGGCCGGAGACGATGCGGCCACGATCGAACGCAATCTCCACACTGGATGCGCCCTCGTCCACCATCGCTCTCGCACGCTCGACATCCGTCTCGAACATTGCTTCCCACGCGCTGTCATCGAAGCCGCGGCCCAGCACGCGCAGGAGCTTTTCCCCCAAGGGTGAATCCTCATGCCGCGCCGCCACGGGGCGGGGCTGTCCGCGCAGGCGTCCGAGCTCCACCTCGTGTTCGAGCCGCGAAAGCGCGCGGCCGCTGTCGCCCTTGAGGCCCTGCACCCAATTGCCGTTTTCGGATCGCAGCCGCAGCACGAGCCCTTCACGCTGTAGCAGACGCTCGGGCGTGTCGTAGTAGATCGCGCGCAGCCTTTCGGTCTTCGGGCGCATACGCGCCAGCTGCACACGAACGGCTTGCGCCTGTGCTTGGGGGACTTCGAGCTTGAGTTCGAACTCCGTGGTCATCACCCGTTATAGCTCGTCAATACGCGACGTGATAGCGCGACCCGTGAAACGCGAGGACGAGCCCATCGGGACGAATCTGCTCCACCACGACGCCATCGACGTTCGCACCTTCGCGCACGATGTTGCCGTTGACGATCGCCATGCGCATGTCGCGCCTCTCCGAATAAGTGCCGCCATTGACGACGAGCTTCGGCGCATCAGGCGGCAAGCCTTTGACGGGCGGTGTCGGCGGCGCAGGTGGTGCAGGCGTGCGAGCCGCGACGGGCGGGGCCGGCGGCTGCACGTACGCAGGCCGCTGCGGAACGACAGCAGGCGCGGAGATCGGGTGCTGCGGCGGCGCGGCGACCGCGCCCGATCCGGGCACTTGCGCAGGCGCAGTACCAAACGGCGGCGCCATCGTCTGGCCCCAGGCCGAGCCCGCTATCGCGATCAACGGCAATGCGCGGCGAAGCATCTTCATGCGTCCTCGGGTTCGCGCGGCACTTCGTAAAGACGAAACGGCGGACGATCGGGGTGTTTGCGTTGCAAAAGCGGCTTGGCCACGTTGAACACCGGCACGCCGCCTATCGTGCGTCCTTCCATCGTGCCGCGATGGGCATGGCCGTGGAACACCGCGTCGACGGGATAACGGTTGAGCGGCTCTTCCAGGCGGCTGCTGCCCAGGAAGGGAAAGATGTCCACGGGCTCGCCCTCCACGGTGCCGACGATCGGAGAATAGTGAAGGATGGCCAGGCGCCGTCGTGTGCGCAGCTTGGCGAGGGCCGACTCGAGCTTGAGCGCTTCGTTCAGCGCTTCCTGCACGAACATCTTCATGGCCGGTTCGCCCCACGCACCCAGCGACCCTCGCCCGTAGCCGCCGGCGAATCCTTTCACGCCCGCGATCCCGACGCCATGGATCTCGCAAGGTTCGCCGTCGAGCACCTTTACGCCCGCGTGAATCAGCGTCTGGCGGATTGTGTCCGGCATGCCGGATTCGTAGTCGTGATTGCCTAGGACCGCGACGATGGGAATGGAGACCACACTGAGCTCCTCGGCCAGCAGCTTCGCTTCTTCGGCGGTACCGTAGTCGGTGAGATCGCCGCACAAAAGGAGCGCGTCGGCTGCTTCCGAGGCCTGCGCAAAAAAATCGCGCAAGGTGCCGGCGGACTCTTTCTTGAAATGAATGTCGCCGACGGCGGCGAAGCGGACGGCGGAATCGGATTTCTTCTGGCTCATGACCTTCGGACGGGCTGCGCTCCGATGATGCGCCCGGCAAGCCCGGCCGGGCTGTAGGCGTGCGCCGACGCTGCATGAGGCTTCCCGCCGTGTTGCCGTACAAGGCTTGCCGATTACTGTGACGCCATGCGCCGACAAACGCTCGCCCCCTCGCTGGAGGAAGAGGTCGCACCGCAAACGGCGGCCTTCTACCGACGCGCCTTGCAGGCGCTCGTCGACGCGAAAATCCAGTTCCTCGTGGGCGGGGCTTTCGCGCATGCATGCTTCACCGGCATCCGACGAGCCACGAAAGATCTCGACCTTTTTATCCTCCGCTGCGACTGGGAACGCGTTGCGCGCATCGCGGCCGCCCAAGGATGGGAAGCCGAGCTCGCCTTCCCGCACTGGCTCGCGAAGGTGAGCTCGGGCGAGGACTTCATCGACCTGATCTTCAATTCCGGTAACGGCGTGACGCCAGTGGACGACTGCTGGTTCCGAAGCAACCGCAAGGCCGAAGTGCTGGGCGTGCCGGTGCGGCTCGCGAACGTCGAGGACAGCCTGCTTTCGAAGGCGTTCATCATGGAGCGGGAGCGCTTCGACGGCGCCGACATCGCGCATCTCTTGCTCACCAACGCGGAGACACTCGACTGGAAGGCGTTGCTCGACCGCTTCGGCGCGCACTGGCGCATCCTGCTTGCTCATCTCACGCTCTTTGGCTACATCTACCCGGGCGAGCGCCATCGCCTGCCGCGATGGTTGATGGAAACGCTTCTCTCCCGCCTGGCCGACGAAGTGCGGCAGCGGCCCGATTCCGACCCGCATGTGTGCGCAGGCACGCTGCTCTCGCGCGAGCAGTACCTGCACGATGTCGACCAGCTTGGGTACACGGATGGACGGCTCACGCCTGCAAGCACGATGACGCGTGAGGATGTGGTGGTGTGGACGGAGGCGATACCGAATGGGCACTAGGCCGGCACGTTAGACTTTGCGGCTTGAATCCCGAAGCCGACCAACTCTGGCGCGCGCCGCGCTGGGCCCTTGCCTTCCTGCTTGCCGTGCTCGGCATGCTGGGCCCCTTCTCGATCGACACCTACATCCCTGCGTTCTCCGGAATCGCGCGCGCACTCGACGCATCCCCGGTGCAGATGCAGCAGACGCTCTCCGCGTATCTGTTCGGCTTCGCTTTCATGAATCTCTTTCACGGCGCGCTGTCGGACAGCTTCGGGCGCAGGCCCGTCGTGCTGGTGGGGATCGCTGCATTCACGCTTGCTTCAGTGGGCTGTGCGATGTCGCAAAGCATCGGGCAGCTGATCTTCTTCCGGGGTGTGCAGGGCTTGTCGACGGGCGCGGGCATCGTCGTCTCGCGCGCGGTGGTTCGCGACATGTTCGCGCCGGCGCAGGCGCAAAAGGTCATGAGCCAGGTGACGATCTATTTCGGCGTTGCACCGGCCGTCGCACCCATCGTCGGCGGCTGGCTCTTCGTGAACCTCGGCTGGCACAGCGTGTTCTGGTTCCTCACCGGCGTCGGTGTGGTGCTGTGGATCGCGAACTATCGCCTCCTGCCCGAAACGCTGCACACGACGCATCGCCAGGCTTTCAACGTTCGCAACCTGATGCGCGGGTACTGGCAGCTCGGTGCCAACCCGCGTTTCCTCCTGCTCGCGCTGGCAAGCGGCGTGCCGTTCAACGGCATGTTCCTGTATGTGCTGTCCGCGCCTGCGTTTTTAGGCGACCACCTCGGCCTTGAGCCGACGCAGTTCTTCTGGTTTTTCATCCTCACGATCTCGGGGATCATGGGTGGCGCGTGGGCCAGCGGCCGTCTCGCCGGCAAGATCACGCCGCGACAACAGATCCGTCACGGCTTCGAGATCATGGTGACGATCTCGCTGCTGAACGTGGCAGCGAATTTCCTGTTCACGCCGCACGCCGCATGGGCCTTGCTGCCGATCGCGATCTTCGCTTTCGGCTGGGCGCTGATGGTGCCGGTGGTGACGCTGCTTGCGCTGGACATGGCGCCCGAGCGTCGAGGCCTCGCTTCGTCGCTTCAGGCGGTGATCGCTTCGGTGGCCAACGGGGTTGTCGCGGGCGCCGTGGCGCCGCTGGTGATGCATTCGACGCGGGCGCTGGCGCTCACGTCGATCGGCTTCATGGCTATCGGGCTCGTGGCGTGGTTTTTCGTCCAGCGCGTGTGGCCTCAAACCGGCCGCGCGATTTCGGCGCACGCTTGACGTCCGGGCGCGGCGCGCGCTCGCGCGGCTCGAGCCCCGGAATCACTTC
>DATJJL010000012.1:0-2666 GCA_035492155.1 Ramlibacter sp.
GTCGGCGCGCGACGCGTTGATCGCGGCCTGCACCTCGCGCGCGGCTGCGTCGATCTCCCGGTTGAGGTCGAACTGCAGCGTGATGCGCGTCGACCCGTTGCTGCTGTTGGAAGTGATCTCGTTCACGCCCGCGATCACGCCCAGCCTGCGCTCCAGCGGCGTCGCAACGCTCGTGGCCATCGTGTCGGGCGACGCGCCCGGCAGGCTCGCGCTCACGGAAATCACGGGGTAGTCGACCTGCGGCAGCGGCGCGACTGCAAGCAGGAAGAAAGCGCCTATGCCCGCGAGCGCCACGCCAATGGTCAGGAGCACCGTCGCGACCGGCCGCTGGATGAAAGCGCGCGACAGGTTCATCTGCTGTCATGCCGGACTTGATCCGGCATCCAGTCTGGATTGCGGCCCTTCGATCGCCACTTGCGCGCGAGCTGGTCGAAGCCCAGATAAATCACGGGCGTGGTGAACAGCGTGAGCATCTGGCTGACGATGAGGCCGCCGAAGATCGCCAGGCCCAGCGGCCGGCGCAGCTCGGCGCCTTCGCCGAAGCCGAGCATCAGCGGCACGGCGGCGAACAGCGCCGCCAGCGTCGTCATGATGATCGGGCGAAAGCGCAGCATCGCGGCTTGGTGGATCGCCTCGCGCGGCGACTTGCCTTCGCCGCGCTCCGCCTCGATGGCGAAGTCGATCATCATGATCGCGTTCTTCTTCACGATGCCGATCAAAAGGATGATGCCGATGATGCCGATCACCCCGAGGTCATGTCCCGTGAGCCACAGCGCGAGCAGCGCGCCGACACCGGCCGATGGCAGCGTCGAGAGGATCGTCAGCGGGTGGATATAGCTTTCGTACAGCACGCCCAGAACGATGTACACGCACACCACCGCCGCAAGGATCAGCCAAAGCTCGTTGGTCAGCGACGATTCGTAAGCGCCCGATGCGCCGAGGAAGGTCATGGTCACCGAGCCGGGAAGCTGGATGTCTTTCGCGGCCGCGCGCACGATGCCGACGGCGGAGCCGAGTGCCTCGCCCGGCGCCAAGTCGAAGTTCACCGTGGTCGCCGGGTACTGCGCGACGTGCGTGATCTGCAAGGGCGACGGCCGCTCCACGATCTTTGCAATGGCCGACAGCGGAATCGCGCTGCCGTTCGCGCCCTTGAGCTGCACCATCTCCAGCGACGCCGGCGAAGCGGAATGATCGGGCGTCGCTTCGAGGATCACGCGATACTGGTTCGTGTCGGTGAAGATCGTCGAGACGATGCGCTGGCCGAAGGCGCTGTACAGGGCGTCGTCGATGGTCGATGCCGAGACGTTCAAACGCGCGGCCGTGTCGCGATCGATGTCCACGTACACCGCTGCGCCTGTCGCGCCGGCATCGGTCGATACATTGCGCAGTTTGGGCTCGCGCCTCATTCTGTCGACCAGCTTTTGCGCCCAGTCGTTCACCGTCGCACTGTCGGAGCCTTCGAGCGAAAAGCGGAACTGCGTCGGCCCGGTTTCCGAATCGATGGTGAGATCCTGCGTGGGCTGCAGGAAAAGCTGCGCGCCGGGAATCTGCTGCACCTTGGCGCGCAGATCGTCCATCACCTTCTGCTGGTCGCGATGGCCCTTCTTCAGGTTGATCAGCATGCGGCCCGTATGCAGCATCGTGTTGTTCGCGCCATCGACACCGACGAAGCTGGAGAGCGTCTCCACATCCGGGTCCTGCATGATGGTGCGCGCCGCCTCCTGTTGCAGCGAGACCATTTGGGGATAAGAGATCGACTGCGGCGCCTGCACGCGCGCTTGCAGCTGGCCGGTGTCCTGCGTCGGAAAAAGACCCTTCGGAATGAACACGTAGAGCAGCGCCGTGAGCACGAGAGTGCCCAGCGCGACGAACAGCGTGAGCCGCTCGCGGTCCATCACCCAATTGAGCCAACGGTCGTAATAGGTGATGACGCGATCGAAGCGCTCCTGCATCCATCCGCCGACACCCGTCTCCCGCTCCTTGTGCGCCTTGATCCAGCGGCCCGACATCATCGGCACGAGCGTGAGCGAGACGACAGCGGAGATCAGGATGGTGATCGCGAGCGTCACCGCGAATTCGCGGAACAGGCGGCCGACGACATCGCCCATGAAGAGAAGCGGGATCAGCACGGCAATCAGCGACACCGTGAGAGAAATGATCGTGAAGCCGATCTCGCTGGCGCCTTTCAGTGCGGCTTCCAATGGCTTCTCGCCGTTCTCGATGTGGCGCGTGATGTTCTCGATCATCACGATCGCGTCGTCCACAACGAAGCCCGTCGCGATGGTGAGCGACATCAGCGACAGGTTGTTCAGGCTGTAGCCGAGCAAATACATCGCGCCGCATGTGCCGATCACGGAGATCGGCACGGCCAGGCTTGCAATCAGCGTTGCACGCGGGCTGTGCAGGAAAGCGAAGATCACCAGCACCACGAGCACGACGGCGAGCACGAGTTCGATCTGCACGTGTTCGACCGATGCGCGAATGCCCGTGGTGCGATCGCTCAGCACATCGACTCGAATGTTCGGCGGCATGCCGGCCGTGAGCTCGGGCAGGCGCAACTTGATCGCATCGACGGTCTGGATGACGTTCGCGCCCGGTTGCCGCTGCACGTTGAGAATCACCGCGGGCTTGAGCTCGCCGCCAATCACCGCCCACGCGCCGAGCTG
>DATJJL010000013.1:0-29079 GCA_035492155.1 Ramlibacter sp.
TCGATGGCCTGTCCGCCTGCCATGCCCGCGTGGCCTGCGGCATGCGCAAGTATTCTGCAGAGCGCTGCCTGCACGCGATCGGGAATCGCATCGCCCGCGGGCACGAGCAGCTCGAACGCCAGTGCCTGCAATGCGTCGCCCGCGAGCAATGCCTGCGCCTGACCGAACTTCACGTGCACGGTGGGCTTGCCGCGGCGAAGCACGTCGTCGTCCATGCAGGGCATGTCGTCGTGCACGAGCGAATAAGCGTGTATCAGTTCGACGGCGCAGGCAGCGCGCAATGCTGCTTGGCCATGTCCTTCGACGGACTCGCTGGCGGCGAGCACCAGCAAGGGCCGCAAACGCTTGCCACCATCGAGGACCGCATAGCGCATCGCATCGCCAAGGCCGGCGGGCGCATCTGCGACGACCCATTGCGACAACGCGGCTTCGACACGCGCGAGGCGTTCGGATGCCCAGGGCGCCAAGTCGAATTTCACTCTTGCGCCCAAGGCTTGAGGACTCCTTCGTCGAGCACCTTGATCTGGTTCTCGACGGCCTGCAGCTTGTCGCGGCAGAACTGCAGCAGCTGCGCGCCGCGCTGGTAGCCCGCGAGCAATTCCTCCAGCGGCAGCTGCCCCGACTCGATGCGGTTCACGAGCTGTTCGAGTTCGGCCAAAGCCGCCTCGTAATTGGCCGGTTGCTGGGGAAGTTGTGCGGACATGCGCGGGCTGTGCAAAGCACCAGATTTTAGGCTGTTGTGCTGGGCCGCACTTATACCCGGGGGTACAATCCGGTCCCTCTCCGGGCATCGGCCCGTTTTTTTTGCCCTGTCCCTTCATAGGGGGAGTCTCTAGGTCAGGTTCATGTCTGATTTAAGTCTTCAGCTACAGCAGGCTGCAAGCCAACTACCAGTTTCCAGTTACTTCGACGAGGCGCTCTTTTCGCGTGAAAAAGAGCTGCTCTTCCAGCGCGGGCCCCGTTACGTGGGGCACGCACTGGCGGTTCCGAACGAAGGCGACTACTACGCCTTGCCCCATGAGGGCGAAGGGCGCGCGCTCGTGCGCACTGCGCAGGGCGTCGAGCTGATCTCCAACGTCTGCCGCCATCGCCAGGCCGTGATTTTGAAGGGCCGCGATTCGCTAGCGCAAGGCCGCAACGCGGCGGGCAACATCGTGTGCCCCTTGCATCGCTGGACCTACAGCGCGGGCGGCAGCCAGCCGGCGGGTACCTTGCTGGGTGCGCCGCATTTCGCGCAGGACCCGTGCCTGAACCTCAATAACTACCCGCTCCAGGAATGGAACGGCATGTTGTTCGAAAAGAACGGCGTCGACGTCGGGCAGCAGCTCGCGGGCATGGGCCCTCGCGCCGAGCTCGATTTCACGGGCATGGTGCTGGACCACGTCGAGCTGCACCACTGCAACTACAACTGGAAGACCTTCATCGAGGTCTACCTCGAGGACTACCACGTCGGCCCGTTCCATCCGGGGCTGGGCAACTTCGTCACCTGCGAGGACCTGCGCTGGGAGTTCAAGGATAACTACTCGGTGCAGACGGTGGGCGTGGCCAATCGCCTCGGCAAGGCAGGCAGCGATGTCTACAAGCGCTGGCACAACGCGCTCATGAATTTCCGCGACGGCGAGCCGCCGAAGCACGGCGCGATCTGGCTCACGTACTACCCGCACATCATGGTCGAGTGGTATCCGCACGTGCTCACGGTTTCCACGCTGCACCCGATCTCGGTGGACAAGACGCTCAACATGGTGGAGTTCTATTACCCCGAGGAGATCGCCGCTTTCGAGCGCGAGTTCGTCCAGGCCCAGCGCGCGGCATATATGGAAACCTGCGTTGAAGACGACGAGATCGCAGAGCGCATGGACGCAGGCCGCAAGGCGCTGCTCGCGCGCGGCGACGACGAAATCGGCCCCTATCAGAGCCCGATGGAAGACGGCATGCAGCACTTCCACGAGTGGTACAGGAAGCGGCTCGGCTGACTTTGCAATCCCTCTGGATGATCGCGGGGGCGTTTTTCTTCGCCACCATGGCGGTGTGCGTGAAGTACGCCGCCGCCTGGTTCAACAGCTCCGAGCTCGTCTTCTGGCGTGGCCTCCTGGGCATGCTTTTCATGTGGCTGCTCGCGCGCAACCAGGGCATCACGCTCGCCACGCGCTTTCCGTTGATGCACGCTTGGCGAAGCCTCATCGGCGTGGTGTCGCTGGGCGCGTGGTTCTATGCGCTCGCGACCATTCCACTCGCAACAGCGATGACGCTGAACTACCTGAGTGGCGTGTGGGTCGCGGCATTTCTTGTCGGCGGCGCGCTCATCGCATGGAACCCGCGTAACGGCGAACCGTGGCCGGCGCGCCAGGGCGTGCTCGCGCTCGCGGTGATCACGGGTTTTGTCGGCGTCCTTTTGTTGCTGCGCCCGACCATCGCGAAGGACCAGGTGTTCGGCGCGGTCGTCGGGCTGCTGTCGGGCTTTACAGCGGCCTTCGCGTACATGCAGGTGATGGCGCTCGGCAAGATCGGCGAGCCCGACACGCGGACCGTTTTCTACTTTGCCGTGGGCTCCGCGGTTGCGGGTGCCATCGGCATGGCGCTCGGCGGCACATCGCATTGGGATTGGCAACATGCGTTGTGGCTGCTGCCGGTCGGCATCCTCGCGTCGCTCGGGCAGCTGTGCATCACGCGCGCCTACAGCCGGGGCCCGACGCTCGTCGTCGCGAGCCTGCAGTATTTCGGCATCGTGTTCGGTGCGATCTACAGCGTGACGCTCTTCGGCGACCGCATTTCATTGCTAGGCTGGGCAGGCATGGCACTCATCATCGCAAGCGGCGTAGGCGCCACGATCCTGCGTGCGCGAGCAGCGCCCGATGCACCGGCTGAAGAGCACTGAGCGCCACTTCCACGCGCATAATTTCCCGCATGTACACGACACTCATTTCAGCGGGCGAACTGAAGGCACTGCGCATGGGCGGCAAGCCGCACATGGTTTTCGATTGCAGCTTCGATCTCGCGAACCCTGCGGCAGGCGAAGAGGCGTATTGCAAGTTGCACATTCCCGGCGCCGTGTACGCGAACCTCGACTCGAACCTCAGCGATGAAGGCGTGGTCGCGCCTGATGGAACGAAGCACCCTCACCCCGACGCCGCTTCGGGCGGCCGTCACCCTTTGCCCAGCCGCGAGAAGTTCGCGATGTGGCTGTGCAGCGTCGGCTTTTCGAACGACATGCAGGCAGTTGTCTACGACCGGAACAATTCTTTTTTCTGCGGCAGGTTGTGGTGGATGCTCAAGTGGGCCGGGCACGAGGCGGTGGCCGTGCTCGATGGCGGCCTGAAGGTTTGGCAAGCGGAAGGCGGCGAAGTCACGGACCGCGAGGAGCCGGCGCACTTCCAGAGCAACTTCGAGCTGGGCCGCGAATTGCGCCGGCTCGCACGGACGCAGGACGTGCTCGCGCAACTTGGCAAGAAGGGCCAGACGATCGTCGACGCACGCGCGCCGCAACGCTATCGTGGTGAGGTCGAGCCGCTCGACCCGGTGGCCGGGCACATCCCGGGCGCGATCAATCGTCCGACTGCGGACAACATCGCCGCCGACGGCCGATTCAAGCCCGCTGCGCAATTGCGCGCGGAGTTCGAAGAAATGCTCGCGGGCCGGGACCCGGGCACCGTCGTGCATCACTGCGGCAGTGGCGTGAGCGCCGTGCCGAACGTCATCGCGATGGAAGTCGCAGGCTTCGGCCCAACCACGCTTTATGCCGGCAGCTGGAGCGAATGGTGCAGCGACCCTTCGCGGCCAATCGCGAAGGGCGACAACACCTAGCGCGGCGAATCAGCGGTTGCCGACCGAGCCGTGCAGCGTGCGGTTGGTGCTGCCTTCGGCGACTCCGGTCGGCATGCTTGCCGAGCCGCGCGGCGCAAGTCCACCATTCAGGCCGGAGCCGGGGCCGCCCATCGCGGACGTTCCCACGCTTCCCGAGCCTGTCACGCCCTTCGCTGTCGGCTCGCCCTGCGCCCCATGCTCGTTCGCGGTCGAGCCGCGATGGCAAGCGACCAGGCCCAGCGATGCGAGCATCGCCAGGGCCAAGGCGGAGTGACGCAGCTTCATCAGCGGGTCGTCGACGACGAGCCCGTGGAGCTCGACGCGCCGCCCATGGACGGCGATGCCGTCGAGCTGCTCGTGTCGCTGCCCGTGCCCGTCGCGCCCATCGAGCTCGTGCCGCTGGACGAGGTGCCTGGGGTCGTATCGGTGCTGGCGCTTCCGGTCGTCGTGCCGCTGCTGCTCATGGAGCCGCCGGAGCCGGTGGTCGTCGACGGCGACGTCGATGCCGTGGACGAAGTGGAAGGCGGCGAACCCGGCGTCGTCGTTGTCGTCGAAGCCGTGCTCGATTCGCGCTTCGTGCACGCGCCGAGCGACAGGGCGGCTGCGACGGCGAGCACGCCGGCTGTCATTTGGGTGAGGGTCAACTTCATCAGGAACTCCTTGTAGGGTGTCGAAAGGGCAGCCGCAACTGCCCTGCCCCGACTCTAGGCAGGGCACGTTTGCGCTCTGTCGGCACCCGCTGCTTTTCGGTGTAGGACAGGCGCAGAGTCAGACGCCACGGTCGCGCTTCCAGCCGCTCTGCTTGATCTCGCCCTGCGCGGCACTGCCGCGCCCGCCCAGGCCCGTGTTGCCGCTGGCGGGCGTGCCGGCGTCTTCCATCTGCACTTCGGGCGATGGCGTTTTCTTGTTCCTGTCGTCCGTTTCCTTCGTGGCGGGCTTCGGGTCGATCCCGCTGCTCGCCGAATTGCTGGCTGCATTCATGAGATATCTCCTTGGATTGACCGGCGTGCGCTACAGCGCCGCGAGCGCGCCCGCGAGCATCGAGCGAAAGCCCGGGTGCTTGTGCACATCGCCGTGCCCCGCGCCTTCGAGGCAGTGGAGCGTGGCCGCCGGCACGGCCGTGGCCAGTGCGCGGCTGTGGTGGATACCGATCAGCTCGTCCTTGTCGCCATGGACGAGCATGAGCGGGCCTTTCAGACGCGACGCGTCCTGCGCCGTGTGCAGCGGGTAGCGAAGCACGCGGCCGGGCACCCAGGGGTACAGCTCTTCGGCCAGCGCACGCATGCTGCTGTAGGGGGAGACGAGCAGCGTGAGGTCGGGCGCGCGGCCCCCGGCGCACAGATGCGCACCGAGGCCCGCCGCCAGCGCGGTTCCCAACGACTGTCCCGCGATCACGACCCGCTTTCCATCGTATTGCGATACATACGCGGCCCACACGGCGCGCACGTCCGCACGAAGCTGCTCTTCGCTTTCGATGCGGCCCGAGCTCTTGCCGTAGCCGCGATAGTCGAAAGCGACGAAATCGAAGTTGATCTCGCGGAACGCGTCGAGATCCACGAGGCAGTCGCGCAGGTTGCCCGAATTGCCGTGCAGGAAAAACACCACGCCGCGCGGGGCCGGCCGCTTCAGCTGCACGCACGACAGTCGCGCGCCGGGCACGTCGACCCAGTGCTCGCCGACATCCTCGTCGTCGCAGAGTTTTTGGTCCGGATCGAGCGGCGTCGGCTCGAACAGCAGTTTTTCCTGGCGCCACCACAGCCACCCGATCGCCGCCATGTACGAGGCTGCGCAAGCCGCGAGCAGACCCAGGGAAGCCATTGCGTAGAGCGCGCCGCCCTCGCGTTTCATGATCATTTCCGCCTGTTGCCGGGGTCGCTCGGGCCGTTGCGGTCCGGGTCGGGTTGCTTGTCGCTCGTCAGGCCGATCCTGCCGGGGCCGTCGTCCTTCGATTGTTGCTGGTTGGCCATGTGCGCCTCCTTGGCGTGGCCCCGAGCATGCGCGCGGCGCCAGCTCAGCGATGTAGGAGCCCGGCGGGCATGCCGGTAGGCTTGGCGAGCTAGGCTTTGTGCGGGCGCAAATACAGTTGCCGGAGGCGGGCGCGCTCGCGTTCGGCAAGTCCGAGACCTTCGCGCATGTAAGCGCCGAAGCCACCCCAGTTCGCGTCGATCTCGTCCCACGCAGCCTGCAGGAAATTGGGCTGCACCGTCCACACCACGTTCACGACATGGGCCGGCAGCGACCAGCTTGCAGCGTTCGTGGGCCGAAGCAGCTCGTTGGTCATGAGGTAGTCGCGAAGGATTTCGGGCTCGGGCACATCGAGGGCACGCAGCACGAGCGCGGCCGCAAAGCCCGTGCGGTCCTTGCCCGCCGTGCAGTGAAACACCGTGGGCTCAGCCGATTCGAGCAGGTGCGAGAAGAACTCGGCGAATCGATGCGTGCTGGCACGCACGAAGCTGCGATAGGTGTCTTCCATGTGGAAGACGGCGTCCTCGGCGCTGAGATTTCGGCCCGACGAGCGAATCTGGTCGAGCGCCTGCACCACCGTCGGCTCGATGGCGAGCGAATGCACGGTGACATCCGGCAGCCGGCACGCGGCCGCGGTGCGTTCGGTCACGCCGCGAAAGTCGAGCACGCGCTGGATGCCCAACGCCTGGATGGCGCGGGCATCGTCCTCATCGAGGGCGCCGAGATGGTCGGACCGGTAAAGGGTGCCGCGGGCAAGGGGTGCACTCACGTGCTCCGCGAGGTCGCGGAAATTCGATGGGTTCTTGAGGGCCACGCTGCATTGTGGCGCACCCTCGTGACCTTCATCAGGACGGTGGGTCGAGCTCAACACCCAGATCTCCCGCGATCAGCTTGAACTGCTCAAGCGCCACCTGCAGGCGTCTCGCCCGCCGGCCTTTCCGGACGAGGGTGCTGGCGTTCATGTCTTTCTACTTTGGAACCAGGTCGGGCCTGTTCTCGACCAGCCATGCCTTCGTGCGTGCGTAGAGCGCGAGGTTTTCGAGGCTCATATGTTGCGTTTGTGCTCATCGCCGATCAGCCACACCTTCGAACCCTTCCACACCTGGTCGATGAACCCGTCGCGCTGCTTCAACTTCATCGCAAACTCGTTCGTGGTAAGGATCGTTGGATTGATTTCGCGTCGCAGCTTTTCCTGCGCCGGCGCCAGCGCCATCGCCGCGTCCGCGAAGTCGACATCGCCAATGATCATCAGGTCCACGTCGCTATGCGCGTGCTCGGTGCCGCGCGCCATCGACCCATAGACGAATGCTCCTTCGATCTTGCCCGCCACGGGCGTGAGCGCATCGCGCAATACGTCGGCGAGACCTGCGGTCTTGCGCAGCAGGCCCGCCAGTTCAGCGAAGACCGGCGACTCGACGTTCGCGCTGTAGTGCACCTGGCGGCCAACTTCCCGGCGAAGCAATAGCCCCAGGTCGGCCATGGCGCGCAGGTCGCGATGCAGCGAACCCGGTGAAGCGCCGGTCAAGCGAGCCAATTCGCGCACGTGCAACGACGACTCGGGGTGAAGCAGGAGTGAACTGAGCACCGAAGACCGTGTCTGGCCCAGCAGGAAAGCGGCGATTGACGACATGAAGCAATTTTAGCTTCATTTGAAGCAAAATAGAGAACGCCCGTTGGTGTCGCAGCCCGCGAGGCGTTGACATGCCCTCGCTATAGGACTCGCATTGTGCCTACCCCGCCAGCGACGAAGCAACGGCTTGCGCTTTCGCAAGATGCACACGCATGACCGTCAGTGCCCGCTCCATCCACGCGCGCAGGTCGCGGTCCTTCACTCGCGTGCGGGCCCGCTCGAACATCGCGATCGTCTTGCGGCGGTCTTCGATGCCCACGACGCGGATGTACCCGTTGTCGAAGGCGTCGCTGCGCGCAAGTGCGGCGAGCTTGTGCAATTTGGTCGCGCGATCGGGCGCCAATCCCCTGGGCGGCGCAACCCCGTGCTCGCTCATGAGGACCACCAGATCGTCGTTCATCAGCGTGTCGTCCTGCGCAAGGCGGGTCGCGAAGTCGCGCACCGCCGGGCTCAATGCGCGATCGGCCGCGAGCTTCGACACCTCGATCTCATACACCGTGCGCGTGGCGATCTTCGTCACGAAATCGCGCTCGACGGCGGTGAAAGGCGTGACGGCGACGGCGACGTGCGCAGGCCCCGCACCCATGCCCATGTCCGGCGAGGCCGGCAACATCGAACACGCGCCCAAGAGGGTCGCAAAGGCGAAAGCGAGGATTGTTCCGGCGGCAAACTGCATCGTGATGTCTCCCAATGCAGCGATTGAACACCGCTGAGCCGCCGCTGTGCGGTCACTGTTCGTAAATGTTGGGGATGTATCAGCGCCGCATCAACGCCATGCGGCACGCGCACGCGCGCGCACCTGCATCACAGGCGTTTGCGGCTGGGCTGAAGCGGCAGATGTTTCCGATGCCGGGGGCCACGTGACCTGCTCGAACCGATCGAGCATGCCTTCGGTGATGAAGCGAGTGCGCGCGGCGTACATGTGCCGGTCGCCGCTTTGCTGCGTCACATAAAAGCGATGCGGCACGATGACGTGCAGGTGCTCCTTCGCGCGCGTCATCGCGACATAGAGCAGGCGCCGTTCCTCCTCGATTTCCTCCGTCGTTCCCGTGGCCATGTCGCTGGGGATACAGCCGTCGACGCAATTGAGCACGTACACGCAATGCCACTCCTGGCCCTTGGCGCTGTGGATCGTCGAGAGGATGAGGTAGTCCTCGTCGAGATGCGGCGGGCCCGACTGGTCGCTGGTGGACTGCGGCGGATCGAGCGTGAGCTCGGTGAGGAATCGCTCGCGGCTCGCGTAGCCCGCGGCAAGACGCGCGAGCTGTTCGACATCGAGTTTGCGCACCGGGGCGTCGTCGTGCATGCGCTCGAGCTGCGGCACATACCAGGTCTTCGCAAGCTCCATGTCGGCCGGCCACGCAACATTGCGATCACGCAATTGCAGATACAGCTGTGCGAAACGCGTCCACTCCTGCTGCGCTTGCGAAGGCGGCGCGAACTGCTGCAAGGCGTCGACCGGATCGGCCGCTTCGCCCATCGCATCGAGCAACCGCGTCGCGCTGGCTTGCCCGATGCCGGGGATCAGCTGCAGCGCGCGAAAGCCCGCCATGCGTCCGCGCGGGTTCTCGGCGAAACGCAGGATCGCGAGAATGTCCTTGACGTGCGCGGCCTCGAGGAATTTGAGGCCGCCGAATTTGACGAAAGGAATGTCGCGACGGGCAAGCTCCAGCTCGAGCGCCGCGCTGTGGTCGCTCGCGCGAAACAGCACCGCTTGCGATTTCAGCGTTGTGCCCGCCTCGCGATGGCGCAGCACTTCGTCGGCCACCCACTTCGCCTGCTGCGGTTCGTCGGGCACCAGCAGCAATTGCGCGCGGTGCCGGCCGGGCTTGTCGGTCCAGAGATTTTTTGTGTGCCTCTCGCGCGCGGCGCTGATGACCGCATTGCTGGCATCGAGCACGGGTTGCGTGCTTCGATAGTTGCGCTCCAGCGTGACGACGCGCACGGCTTGCGTGAACTGGTGCGGAAAGTCGAGGATGTTGCGCACCGTTGCGCCGCGGAACGAATAGATGCTCTGCGCGTCATCGCCCACCACCGTGACGCCCTGCCCCGTCGGCTTCATCGAGAGAATGATCTCGGCCTGCAGCCGGTTCGTGTCCTGGTATTCGTCGACGAGCACGTGATCGAAGCGCGCGCCGATTTCGCCGGCCAGCGCGGGCTCGGCCATCATCTCCGCCCAGAACGACAGCAGGTCGTCGTAGTCGAGCACGTTCTGGTCCTGTTTGGCTTCGACGTACGCGCCGAAGAGCTTCTTCAGTTCGTTTTCCCACTGCACGCACCATGGATAGGTGTCCTGCAGCACTTTGTCCAAGGCGTCGCGCGTGTTCAGCACACGCGAGTAGATGCCAAGACATGTGCCCTTGAGCGGAAATCGATTCTTCGTTTCGGACAGGCCGATCTCGTGGCGCACCATGCCCATGAGATCTTCGGCATCACCCCGGTCGTGGATGGTGAACGATTCGTCCAGGCCGATGCGCGCCGCGTAATCGCGCAGAAGCCGCGCGCCGATGCTGTGGAACGTGCCGGACCATGGAAGGTTCGGCAGCGGCTGCGTGGGAGAAAGCGCGAGCACCTTCTGCAGCACCGAGCCGACTCGTCTTTCCATCTCTTGCGCTGCGCGCCGGCTGAACGTGAGCAGCAGGATGCGCTGCGGATCCGCGCCGTTTCGAACGAGATTCGCCACGCGATGCGCAAGCGTGTTGGTCTTGCCCGAACCCGCACCCGCGATGACCAGCAAGGGGCGTGTATCGCCGTCGCCAACACCATGTTGAACGGCCGCCAACTGCTCGGGGTTCAGGTCCATCGGCGCATTGTCCAGCATCGCGCCGTTTGCACCGAAATTCATACCATCGTCTCCTTCTCGCGCGCGGCTGTACTGAATACGATTTCGGCCTCTTCAGCGGAGGACCTTTCAATTGACATCTCAGCCCACCGGCGCAAACCCGATCCCCTTCAAAAAATTCAGCGCCCTTCCCAACAAGACCCAAATCGCCGCACGCGGGCTCGTCGGCACTCTCATTGCTGCATCCTTTATCGCCGTGTGGCTGCCTCGTGACCATCGCACGGCGCCAGCCGCTTCGAAGGCCGTGCAATACGTGACACTTCCGCGCGTCGAAATCGTCGGCCAGCGCGAACACGCGCCGGACGTCGTTGCCCAAGCCGTCAAGCTCACGGCTCATCGCGATTGAAATCCTCGCGCCGCGACAAGGCGACGGCCGTCGCCGTTGTGGCGCTCCTGCATGGCGCGGCGCTGCTTTGCGTCTCGCAATCGACGCAGCTGCCGGCGCCTCATGTCCTTAGCGCGGCTGCGCTCCCGCCCACATTGATTCGTGTCGCGCTCGACACAACTGAATCGCCCAGGCCGTCCGTGCAGCGGCGCGCTTCTCATCGCGCGCAGCCCATTGCGCCAGTTCCCGCATTGCAACCTGAGCAAGTCGGCATCGCATCTGCGGAACCGGTCGCACCAGTTGCTGCACCGGCTTCTGCGCCTGCTTCTGCGCCCGCCTCGGCTGCCTTGCGTCAAAAAGCCGATGCGCCCATCACTGAAGTCGCTTACCTGGACAATCCGCCGCCAACCTACCCGGCCGCCAGCTTGCGCATGCGGGAACAAGGTCGCGTGCTGGTCTCGGCGCTTGTGTCCCGGCAGGGCCTCGTCGAGGAAGTTCAGGTGAAGGAGTCGAGCGGCTCTGCGAGACTCGACGCGGCCGCGCTCACGTCCGTACGCGCATGGCGGTTCGTGCCTGCCAAACGCGCTGGCGCCGCGATCGCAGCGCGGATCAACGTGCCTGTGCGGTTCGAGCTGTCGGATGACTGAGACCCACATCAAGCACGATGCGCATCGACGGCATGCGCCTCGAGTCCCACTTTCATCTTTCCGCTCACGGCCCCGAATATTGCGGCGAGATTGTCCATGCTGGGATTGCCGTTCGCCGACAGCATGCGATGAAGGCTCTTCGATGGTTTCTCGGTCAATTGGGCGAGTTCCTCGAAGCCGAAGGTGGCATTGACGAGGTCGCGCAGGATGATCCGGGCGATTTCCGGTTCACCGTTGAGAAAGAGCGTTGCCGCTTCGTCGAGCATTGCACGCGCAAATTTCGGATCCTTATCGACGCGCTCCACGACCGACTGCCTGAAATCCCTCGTCAATGCCATTGCTCTTGTCCTTTAACGACTTTGCGGGCTCTAATCATGGTAACTTAAACGTTACTATTCTGCAAGATGGCGGATGGGCTGGCGGGGCTGTATATTAATACAGTGACCTCCATCCTCATCGGCTCGGCCTCATGGACCGACAAGACGCTGATCGAATGCGGCCGCTTCTATCCGGCCCATTGCAAGACGGCAGAGGCGCGCCTGCGCTTTTATGCGTCGCAGTTTCCGATCGTCGAGGTGGATTCCAGCTACTACGGCATGCCGACGCCGCAGAACGCCGTGCTGTGGGCCGAGCGAACGCCGGAACACTTCGTGTTCAACGTGAAGGCCTTTCGCCTTTTCACCGGGCACCAGACCTCGCCCGACGTGCTGCACAAGGACATCCAGCTTGCACTCGGAGCGAATGCGCCGAAGACGCTCTACTACAAGGACACGCCGCTGGAAATCCGCGACGAGCTCTGGCGCCGCTTTGTCGAAGCTCTCGCGCCGCTCAAGTCCGCAGGCAAGTTGGGCGCTGTGCATTTCCAGTTCGCGCCCTGGCTCATTCGCAATCGCGAAGGCATGGCGCATGTGCGGCAATGCATCGAGAAGATGCAGGGGCACGAGGTCGCGGTCGAATTCCGCAACAAGAGCTGGTTCGACGACGAGCATCTCGAAAAGACAATCGATTTCGAGCGCGAGCTCGGCGTCGTGCACACCATGGTGGATAGCCCGCAGGGTTTCGCGAACTGCGTGCCGCTCGTGTGGGAGGCGACGAACCCCCGCCTCGCGCTGCTGCGCCTGCATGGCCGCAACAAGGCGACCTGGAACGTCAAGTCCGCCGCTTCGTCGAGCCGATTCGATTACTACTACTCGCAGGACGAGCTCGAGGCGATGGTGCCCGAGATCCAGCACATCGCATCGAAGGTGCAGACGCTGCAGATCCTCTTCAACACCAATTACCAGGACCAGGGGCAAGCCAACGCGCGCCTGATGCGGCAGGTGCTCCACGTGTAACGGCCGAGGAACTCCGGGGCGATAGACTCGCTCCGATGAAGATGCAATCGCTTTCGAGAAGAACCGTCCTGGCCGCTGCCGCTGCAGCCCTCGCTTGGCCCGCCGCTTTCGCGCAAGCCGCCGACTCCGACAAGGAGGCTGCAGGCGCACTGGCTGCGCAGGGCTGGCTCGTCCTGCTGGATCGCAAAGACTGGGGCCGGGCGTGGGAAACGACGGGCTCGGTGTTTCGCAGCAAGGTGCCGCTGGGCACGTGGATGGATGCCATCCCGAAGGTGCGCGATCCGCTCGGCGCGCTCGTCGAGCGCAAGCAGGTCGAGGCCGCCTACAAGACGACGCTGCAGGGCCAGCCCGCCGGCGAGTACGTCACCGCGGTGTTCCAGACGAAGTTCACCAATCGCGAAGTTGCCGAAGTGCTGACGCTGGTGCACGAGCCCGACGGCAAGTGGCGCGTCACCGGGTATTCCGCTCAATAGGACGTTCGCTCAGCTTCACATCCACGGGCCGTGCGGGGCCCAGAAGCATGTTGCCTTCCGAAAGATCGCCCGGGTTCGGGCCCGCGCCCATCACGGCCGTGGGCGACTTGATTTCCGAACTCGTGACGTAAGGGGCGAGCTTTGCAAACCTCGTTGCGCCTGTGACGACACGCTCGGCGCTCGCGAATTGCCAGCGCAGCGCCGGCAAGGTGCGCACAACCCAGCTGCGCACCTGTGCGTCGCGCATGGTGCCCGCCGCTTTTTCGAAGACCTGGATGTCGTCTTGCTGCGAGCGCAGCGCGACAACTTCCATCCATTCGCGATCGAAAGCCGCACCGCGCAACCTGGCAAGCCGGTTGAGCACCTTGCGCTGGTCGTTGGCGAGCATGGGCGGCGCCATGTTGCGCACGCGGAGCATCTGGTGAAGCGCGGCTTGCGCCGCCTGCTGCTGGTTGGCCAGCGAAGCGGCGAGCGTACGCACGTTCGGGTCGGACGACTTGCCGAGCGCAGCGCGTGCAGCTTCCGTTTCGAATCGCGCAGAGGCCGCGGCTTCCTTCAGGAAGCGCCATTCGTCCCGCTGCTCGGGCGTGAGCCGTTTTGCGAAACGCGCGGACGCGGCCGCGAAGGTGCCCGGCCGTACCAACGGTGGCGTGCGATCTGCCGAGGCAATCGCGACGCTCGTGCAGAGCAGGCATGCTGCCGTGGCAACGAAGGCGCGGCTGGGCTTCATGAGCCTCATCTTTTCACCGCACCCTCGAGCCTCGCTGTCAGACGGCGCCTGACAGTGGTGTCGGTCTCAGCGACGCCTCAGCGGTTTCGCATCGCGCGGCGTTGATCACTTCTTGCTCGAGCCGGCTCCGCTGGTGCTGCTTGTGTCCGAGCCGCCGCTGCCCGTCGCCGCTTCGGTGTTCTGGCCCTGACCGCCGCTTCGGCTCGCGCGCCAGCTGTTGAATTCGTCGGCGAACTTGCGATAGCGATCCTGGCGCCACGACTCGTAATCGTTGTCGAGATTGCGCATCTGCTCTTCGCGCCACTGCTGGTAGTCGGGGTCGTGGTGCGTGTGCGATTCACCTTGCTGGCCATACGGCGAGCCTTGCGCTCCACCGAACTGGCCGCCGTGTTGCCCGTATTGGCCTTGTTGCCCGCCGTACTGCCCACCATGCATGCCGCCGCCATATTGGCCGACGTTGTGTTGCCCGTATTCGCTATACGAACCCATGCCGGGCTGCTGCTGGCCGTAGCCGCCATAGCCGCTGTAGCCACCACCGCCCGCCTGGCCGCCCCAGCTGCCTTCTCCGCCGTAGCCGCGTCCGCCGTAGCCTTGCTGGCCGACGCCCGCTTGCTGGCCATAGCCCTGGCTGTAACCCTGCCCATATCCTTGCGATCCATAACGCTGGCCGCCGCCGTATTCGCTTGCGAACTCGCCGCCGTAGTGCTGGCCGCCGCGCGACGAGCCGCGCTCCCAATCGTTGCCTTGCGTGCCGCGTCCGTAACCGTGGCTGCTTTCGGTGCTGCTGCCCCAGTTGCCATAACCTTGCGGCCCGCCTTGCGCGCCGCCTTGCGATCCGGCCTGTCCCCAGGTGCCGCGCGACTCGCCGCCCCACCCATGCGCGCGTTCCTGCACGCGTTCCTGCCCCTGCTGTTCCGATCCGCTGCGGCCCTGGCCTTGTCCCTGGCCCGGGTTGCGGTTGCTGTCTTCCCAATCACGTGATGCCATGGTCGTCTCCTTCGCAAAAGATGACGGAAACGTTAGGCGCGCCGTCTCGGACGAACTGTCGGACGGAACCCATCACGTGTAGGACAGCGCGGCAATCCGCGCGAACGAAGACCTCGATGCCTCAGTGGTGCGCGAGGTGGCTCACGACGGTGACGAGCGCGATGCCGAAGCCCAGCCACGCGACCTGCATGGCCGTCTCCCGCGCCGACAGCCGCCGCTGCAGCTGCGGGATCAGGTCCGCGAGCGCGACATAGATGAAGCTGCTGCTCGCCACGACAAGGAAATACGGCAAGCCGCCGCGCAAGGTGTCGACGAGCCAGTAGCCGGTGACGCCGCCGATCGCCGTCAATGCACCGGCGAGCGACACCTTCACGATGGCGGCGCGCCGGTTGCCCGCCATGCGCATCACTGCGATGTCGCCGATGTGGTGCGGCACCTCGTGCGCGAGCACCGCGAGCGACGCGACCCAGCCAAGCCGCAAGTCGGCAACGAACGCCGATGCGATGAGGATGCCGTCGCCGAAGCAATGCACGCTGTCGCCCGTGAGCACCGCCCACCCGCCCGAACGCGCGCGATGGTGGTGATCGTGGTCGTGCGTGGGGTCGTGGTGCTCGTGGCCGTGATGCCAGAGCTCGGCCTTGTCCAGGAGGAAGAAAAAGACGATGGCGCCGAGCAGCGTCGTGAAAAGTGCCTGCGCGCCCGCGCTGCTTTCGAAGGCTTCGGGCAGCAGGTGCATGAAGGCCACGGCGAGCAGTGCGCCCGCGGCGAGGCTCAGGAGATGGTGCGGCTTGACATCGCCGGCGCGCATCAGGCCGGCTGCGAGCCACACGCTGCCAAGCCCTGCGGCCAGGGTTGCGAGAACGATCGAGATGAGTGTCATTGCCGGGCGGGCGACTTCGCCGCCCGGCGCCGATCTTATCTCGCCGGCTCAGCCGTGGATGGTTTGGGCGCTTGCCACCTCGATCTGCGGCGCGTTGGTCTGCGTGACAGCCAACGTGGCGACGGCGGCGACACCCAGCGTGATGGCGACGACGATGTTCTTGACGAGAGTGCGGTATGACGACTGCTTCATGTGTGCCTCCTCTTGCGGCGTGAAGTAATTCTGGGCCGCGCAATGCGAAGCGCGATAGGTGAATTGCTTACCGGCGCAGAGGTGAAATCTTCAAGGGCTTGCCTGGTTCAGGCCATGCCGCGTCGCGTACGCGTAGAGATCCAGCCGGTTCGTCACGTCCAGCTTGTTGTAGATGGACGTGAGGTGGTTGCGCAGCGTGTGCTCGCTGATGCAAAGGCGCCGCGCGATCACCTTCGCAGGCGCGGCCGAATCGCTCGCGAAGGCCGCGATCATCTGGCGTTCGCGCCGCGTGAGCGTCGAGATCTTCGTTTTCTCCGGATCGCTGCCCTCGGCCGCTTTCTGCCGGGCCATCTCCAGGAAGATCCGGCTGGTCGCGCTGCGGTCTATCCACAACTCGCCTTCATCGACTTTTTCGATCGCCTTCACCAGCGAATGCGGTGGGTCCCACGTGCGCACCACGCCGCGCGCGCCGGCCAGCACGGCCTGGTCGCACATGCCGGCATCGTGCACGCTGGTGACCACGAGGAACTTCGCCTTGCAGTTCGATTGCAGGAATGCCAGCCCACCCAATTCGTCCGCACTTTCCAGCACGAAGACGATCACGTCCGCGGGCGTGCGCACAAGCGACGCAGGTGCGAAATCCGCCAGCGGCGCCGTGCCGGAGAGCTCGAGTCTCGGGTGTTCGCTTTGCACGAGGCGCTCGAGGCCCCAGCACAGCATGGGCGGCGCGACGATGAACACGCGAACCGAACGCATCTGGAATGCTTGCATCGCAATTCCTCCCGTTTCGAACGTGGCTGATCCTAGTGACACAAACGAACGCGCGGTGACCCGGGTTGCAAATACTTTCGCTGCTTGCCGAAACTCGCGCACGGCCGGGCGGAAAAGCGGGAGTCCTCCTACTCGTTTCGGGGGAAACAACCCATGTGCTGCACGCATCCGCAGCACACACTTCGCGCATGTTCGAGGAACACAGACGAGAGCCGCGCGAATCGCTCGCCATGCCGGTGAAGCTCGCGGGCGGCGTGGACGCCATCACGCGCGACGTCAGTCCGTCGGGCATGTACCTGGAGATCCGCGGCAATCCCGGCGAGATCGAAGGTGCGCTGTTCTTCGAGATGCACCTGGAAGAAGCGAAGATGAAATTCACTTCGGAAGGCCGCATCGTCCGCATCGAGCAGCATGACGACTTCACCGGCATTGCGGTCAAGCTCCTGTCGCCCAAGCTCGAAGCGCTCGACTGAGCCTTCGCGCGCCTTCGCGCACCTCCTGCCTGCCCCTCCCGGTCGATCCGGGTGACTGCTCCCCCCCAAATCGGGATGTCGCACCCATGCGCATGTGCTTGCGGTTTTCTAGATTGCACGCCATGGACATCACCGTCTCGCCGAATTCGATGCGCGCCGCGCTGCTGGCGACCATCGTCGTGTACGCGGCCTGGTGCGATGTACGCACACGCCGCATTCCCAACGCGCTCACGCTCGGCAGCGCGCTTGCAGGCTTGATGCTCGCGGCCGTCGGCTTCGCGGACGGTCCGTCGTTCGGCTCGGCAGTCGGCGGTGCCATGCTCGGCCTGGCCTTGCTGCTGCCGCTTTACGCGGTACGCGCGCTCGGCGCCGGCGACGCGAAGCTCATGGCTGCCGTGGGTGCATTCGCCGGCGCTCCCGCGATGGTGTTCATCTTCCTGCTCACGGGCATCGCCGGCGGCATCGCCGCGCTGGCACTTGCAACGCGCAGGCGGATGCTCGGCCGCCTGGCCGCGAACGCACGCGACCTGTTGCACCTCGAATTCGCGGCCGTCAATTCGGTCGGCCGCCTGCCCTACGGCGTGTGCATCTGCGCCGGAACCCTCGCATGGCTCGCGCTGCGTCAGTGGCGCTGAAAGGAGCAATCGATGAAGAACGTCAAGGCAATGGTCCTGCTCGTGCTGGCCATGATCACCGGCCTGGCGGCCGCGGTCTACGCGGCAGGCTGGATCGCCCACAAGGGCAACCTCGCCGCAAGGCGGGTGGTGGTGGCTGCCGTCGATATCGAGCTGGGCAGCAAGGTCAATGCGCAGATGCTCACGACGGCAGACTGGCCCACGGGGTCGGTGCCCCCCGGCGCCTTCACCGACGTCAAACAGGTGCAGGACCGCGTGCTCAAGGTCAGCGTCAACCGCGGCGAGGCGGTGCTCGATCGCAAGCTGATGCCCGAAGGCGCGCAGGGTGGCCTGTCGGCGGTGATCGCGGAAGGCAAGCGTGCCATGACCGTTCGCGTGAACGATGTCGTCGGTGTCGCGGGCTTCGCACTGCCCGGCAACTACGTCGACGTGCTGGTCAACGCCAGGTTCGAGCGCGACAAGGGCGAGATGGCGATGCCCGTGAGCCTCACGGTGCTCGAACACGTGCTCGTCCTGGCCATCGCGCAGGAATCCGGCCGCGACGACACGAAGCCGAAGGTCGTGAGCGCGGTGACGCTGGAGCTTTCTCCGGAAGACGCAGAAAAGCTCGACCTCGCCCGCAGTGTCGGCACGCTTTCGCTCGCACTGCGCAACCAGCTGGACAAGAACAAGGTCGCGACCGAAGGCATCTCGAAGGAAGAACTGTTCCGCCTGAAGGAAAAGCCCGCGCAGCTCGCCGCGCTGCCGATCGCCAGGCCGATCGTGAAAGTGGTCCGGGCCGCCCCCGCGCGCGATTGCGTCGAGGTGATCCGCAACGGCACCACGTCCATGAGCTGCTTCTGACCAACAAACGGGAGAACGATCCTTGAACAACAAGAAGAACGCGGCGGTCCTGGCGGCCGCCCTCATCGCCGGTCACGCCCTCGGCCAGCAAAAGCCCATGTCCGCGCCGCGCCTCGCATCGACGCCGCTTCGCCCGTGCGAATCGCTCACCACGGACGAGACGACCTATCTCACGCTCGGCAAGTCGCGTGTCGTGCGGCTGCCCTTTGCCGCGGTGCGCATGGTGGTGGGCGGCCAGGCCTCCAGCCAGGCGGGCGCGCCGGTGCCGACGGCGGCAGCTTCGACGCCGCGCGCCGTGCCCGCTTCGCAGCGCCAGACCGAGTGGAACGGCGTGGCCGAAACCGACATCACGCTGATCAGCCCGACCGAGCTGTATTTCCTCGGCCGGCACCCGGGCTCCATGAACGTCGTCGTGCAGGCGGCCGACGGACGCTGCCTCGTGAAGGACATCGTCGTGACGATCGATCCTGAGGTCATCCAGGCCAACATCCTCGGGGTGCTGCCCGAAGAAAAAGGCCTGCAGGTGCGCGCCGCCGAGAACGCGATCGTGCTCACCGGCACCGTGAGCGATGCGATCCGGCTCGACCAGATCGTGAGCATCGCGTCCGCCTACGGCGACGGCAAAAAAGTGGTGAACCTGATGCGCGTCACGGCGCCGCAGCAGGTCATGCTCGAAGTGAAGATCGCCGAAGTCAGCAAGACATTGCTCGATCGATTCGGCCTGGATTTCAGCCGGCTCGTCACCTCGGCCGACGGCCGCTCGTCGAGCATCATCTCGGGCATCGTCGGCGGGGCCGCAGGCCTGCTCGGGCGCATCACTTCCGACACGCTGCAAGGCATCAGCGCGACGGCAAGCTCCAACGTGAGCGGCGGCAACGCGGTGGGCAACGCGTCCATCGGCGGCGTCGACATCACGCAGTCGCGCAACCCCGACGGCACGTTCACCAACAAGTACACCATCCCGGGCTCCGTCGTGGGCAAGAGCTCCTCGATGCTCAGCGCCGACATGCAGAAAAAGGACGGCATCCTTCGCGTGCTCGCCGAGCCGAACATCATGGCGATCAGCGGGCAGACGGCGAGCTTTCTCTCCGGCGGGAAGATCTTCATCCCCGTCGCGCAAAGCTCGAGCGGCGGCGGCGCACCGACGATCACGCTGGAAGAAAAAGAGTTCGGCGTCGGCCTGAAGTTCACGCCCACGGTGCTCGACGACAACCGGGTGAACCTCAAGCTCGTGTCCGAGGCTTCCGAGCTGCAGCAGACCGGCTCGCCCTTCACGAGCTTCAACGGCGCGACCGCGATCCTGCCCTCCATGGCGACGCGCCGCGTCGACACCACGGTGCAGCTGCAGGACGGCCAGAGCTTCGTCGTCGCGGGCCTCATCAAGAACAACATGAACACGTCGCTCGACAAGTTCCCGGGCCTGGGCGAGGTGCCGGTGATGGGTGCGCTTTTCCGCTCCACCGAGTTCCAGACCGACCAGACCGAGCTGATGTTCGTGGTGACGCCGCACCTGGTGAAGCCGCTCACGACGCCCGTGGTGCTGCCCACCGACAACCACGTGGTGCCCTCGCGCGCCGACGTGATCTTCATGGGCAAGGGCGAAGGATCGAAGAAGGAGTGATGCGATGAACAGATCGACTGCAATTTCGATGGCAACCGTGCTCACGGCACTCGTGGCCGGCTGCGCGAGCAGCCCCACGCCGGACTATGACCTGCGCTTCGGCGACGCCGTGCGCGAGGCCCGCGCCAGGCAGACGCTCAACCCGGACGCGGCGGCCGCACCCGTCACCTACGGGTTGGACGGCAAGTCGGCGCGCGATGCCATGGTGCTCTATGGCAAGACCTTCCAGTCACCGCCCCCGGTGGTGAATGTCATCAACATCGGCGGCTCCATTTCGGGGCAGTGATTGCGCCGGCCAGCGATTCAAGGAGGACCGCCTATGGACTAGTTCCACACGTCGACTCCGTTTTGACGGGTTTCCTTTCCTTTTCATTCAACTTTTTTTCGAGGTGATCTCATGGACCAACTGACCCAATCCATCCGCACGTTCCTGCGCGAAGACGATGGCGCGCAAATCATCGAATACGCCCTGATCATCGCGGCCGTTTCGCTGATCCTGATCGTGGCGCTGCAAGGCCTGAACAACTCCGACTTCACGACGTTCGTCACGAAGGTCGGCACCTGCCTGACGACCGCCGTGTGTGCGTGATGTTCCACGGCCGAGTCCAGCGTCACCGCGGACGCCGTCAACACGGCGCCGTCATCGTGACCACCTGCCTGATGCTGATGCTCATGCTCGGCTTCATCGGGCTGGCGCTGGATTTCGGCCGCGCGTTCGTGATCAAGAGCGAGTTGCAGACGGCGATGGACAGCTGCGCGCTCTCCGCAGCGCAGGAGCTCGACGGCGCATCCGACTCGATCGGCCGCGCCACGCAGGCGGGCCTGGCCGCGGGCAACAGCAACCATATCCAGTTCCAGTCAACCAGCTGGGGCGGCGACGGCAAGGTGTCCAGTGACGACATCAGCTTCCTGGACACGAACTACGCTGCGACCACCGTGCCCGCGTCGGCGAAGTACGCCAAGTGCCTGCACACGCACCCGAACGTGAGCATGTGGCTGATGAGTGCACTGGGATTTTTTTTCACCGATGCGACAACCTACCCGGCGACTCGCGACGTCGGCGCATTCGCCGTCGCCACGCGCGCCACTGCGCAGAGCACCTGCCCGATTCCCGTCGTCCTGCGGCCGAAGCCCGGGCACGAGGGAGACCCGGCGGGCTCCGACTACGGATTCGCCCCTGGCGACTGGGTCACGGTGATGATGACGCCCGGCGGCTTCGGCCCCGGCCAGGCGGGCTGGGCCAACCTGGACGGCAGCACCAGCGCCAACGAAACCGTCAAGGAAATGAACGGCAAGTGCGGCGTGAGGACCGACGACCCGATCGGCACGCCGGGCCAGCAGGCCAATGTGACCGACGTGTGGAACTACCGCTTCGGCATCTACAAGAACAACAGCAGCCCGGGCCAGTACGGCACGCCGGGCTCGTCGACGGATTTCAACGAGCGGCCCGACTACTCGGGCTACTCGTACACCGGCCACAACTGGAAGGACGCATCGGGCGTGAGCCGCAACGCGTGGAGCGGCGACAAGTCCGTGTACGGACGCGACGTCACAGCCGACAACTTCGTGGCCAAGCGCGCGGCATTTGCATCGTGCGACGACACCGGCACGCAAATGCGCGGCGGTGCGAGCAGTTGCGAAGGCATCACGGGCCTGAGCCTGAACAGCTTCACCAAGCTCGCCACGCCCGGCGTCGGAGCGAGCGGCGGGCACTACCAATACGGCGCCGACAGGCGCATCGTGCTGGTGCCGGTGACCAGCGACACGTCGAGGATCAAGGACTTCGTCTGCATGCTGCTCCTGCAGCCGCTCAGCATTCCGGCCGCGGCTTCGGTGCAGGTGGAATTCATCGGCAACGCCGGCGAGCCTGGCAGCCCGTGCACGTCGAACGGCCTGCCCGGCGGTTCGGCCGGGCCGCTGGTGCCGGTGCTCGTGCAGTGAGGCTCGCAATGCACATCCAGGGCAATTCAACTCAACGCGGCGTGGCGATCATCGAATTCGCGCTGATCCTGCCCATGCTGCTCGTGCTGATGATGATCGTCACGGAACTCGGCCGCGCGATCATGGATTACGGAACGCTCGTGAAATCGGTGCGCGATGCAGCGCGATACCTGTCGGTGCAGACGCCCGGCACGAAGATCACCGAAGCGAAAAACCTGGTCGTCTACGGCAACCCCGACGGCACCGGCTCGCCCCTCGTTCCCGGCCTGACGACAGCGAACGTGCCGAACCCGACGTGGACCGCCGCCGGCTCGACGCCCGTCATCACCGTGGTGACGATCAAGATCACCGGCTTCCAGTTCGAGCCGCTGGTGGCGAACGCCTTCGGCTGGGTGAGCTTCGGCCCCTTCACCTTCAGCGACATCCAGGCCGTGATGAGGAGCCACCTGTGACCGCGCGCGTTCGACACCAGCGCGGCTCGACCATCATCGAGTTCTCGCTCGTGCTGGTGCTCTTCCTCACTTTCTCGCTGGGGGTGATGGACTTCGCACGGATGATGTATTCGTGGAACGCGGCGACCGAGGCCGCACGCATGGGCGCGCGTTACGCCGTCGTTTGCGACGACACCTTCAACAAGCCGGCCGTGCTCGCGCGCATGAAGGCACTGATGCCGCAGGTCGGCGACATCCAGATGGACTGGACGCCTGCGGGCTGCACTGCCTCCACGTGCGAAGGCGTCGCCGTGAAGATCAGCGGAATGAACTACCAGTGGATCTCGCCGATCGCGGGTCTTGCGGGCCTGCCGGCGATCCCCATGCCCACCTTCTCGACCTATCTCACGCGCGAGGTGATGCGGCAGGACCCGAACAGCGCGTCGATCTGCCCCTGACGGAGAAGCTTTCATGAACATCGTCATCGTCTCGCCGAGTCCCAGGCACCTGCAGGACCTGGCTATCGTGCTGGAGGACAACGGCCACGACGTCTTCTGCGTCGAAGGCGGCAAAAGCCACCTTCGCGCCGTCGTCGAACAAAAGCACCCGGACCTGCTCTTGGCCGACGGCATGTGCTGCGACCCGGCCGAGCTGGTGCAGGTTGAACACGTTGCCACGCACCATCCCGCGACAGCGGTGGTGCTGATGTGTTCCTCGCAGACGCCGGAATTCCTGCTGCAGTCGATGCGCGCCGGCGTGCGCGAAGTGCTGCCCTCGCCGCCCGCGGCGGATGCATTGCTGGCAGCCGTGTCGCGGGTCGCGGCGAAGATGGTCACGTCGCGGCCGGCGCGTGCGCCGGGGCGCGTGATGTCCTTCATGTCGTGCAAGGGCGGCAGCGGCGCGACCTTCATCGCGACCAACATCGCCTACGAGTTCTCGCAGCACAAAAGCGTGCTGCTCATCGACCTGAACCTGCAGTTCGGCGACGCTCTCTCGTTGCTCTACGACGGCCGGCCGCCGAGCACGCTGGCCGACGTGGCCGCGAACATCGACCGCCTCGACGCAAGTTTCCTGGCCGCATCGACGGTGAAGGTGAACCCGCGCTATCACGTGCTCGCCGCACCGGAAGAGCCGACGCAGGCGCTGGAGATCAAGCCCGAGCAGGTGGACGCGATCCTCTCGCTCGCCGTTCGCAATTACGACTACGTGGTGCTCGACCTGTGCCGCAATCTCGACCCTATCGCCATCAAGGCTCTGGACCGCTCGTGGCGCGTGTTCATCGTGCTGCAGGCCACGCTGCCGGGCGTGAAGCACGGACAGAAGCTGATGGATGTGTTCCGCTCGCTGGGCTATCCGGCCGACAAGGTGGAAGCAATCGTGAACCGCTACGACCGCACGGCCGAGATCGATCTCGACCACATCCAGCGCGCGCTGCGCACGCACAAGGTGCTTTCGCTGGGCAACTCGTATCGCGACATCGCGGCATCGATCAACCAGGGCGAGCCGCTTCTGAAGGCGGGCCGCTCCAACGGCGTCGCGCGGCAGCTGCTCGATTTTGCGCAGGCGCTGGACCCGGTCACGCAAGACGAATCCCGCGGCCTGCTGGGCCGGCTTTTCAGGAAGGCTTGAGTCATGTTCAACAGCGCACCAATTTCGTTTCGCGAGAAGCTGAGCAGCGCGCCTCCCATCGAGCCCATTCGCACGAGCATGATGCCCGCTGCAACCACGCTCGATTCGTACAAGCTGCTCAAGGGCCGCATCCACCTGAAGCTCCTGGAGAAGTTCGACCTCGCGGTGCTCGAGACACTCGCGCCCGAAAAGCTGCGACAGGAAATCGCAACGATGGTCGGGCGTCTTCTCGTCGACGAACAGGCGGCGGTGAACGAGGCTGAGCGCACTGCGCTCGTGCGCGACATCCAGCACGAGATGCTCGGCTTCGGACCGCTGGAACTGCTGATGGCCGATCCGCTGGTGTCGGACATCCTTGTGAACTCGTGGAACCAGATCTACGTCGAGAAGCGGGGCCGGCTGGAACACACCGACGTGAGCTTCACCGACGAGAAGCACCTGCTTCGCATCATCGACAAGATCGTGTCGCTCGTCGGGCGTCGCATCGACGAATCGAGCCCGATGGTCGACGCGCGCCTGCCGGACGGCTCGCGCGTGAACGCGGTGATCCCGCCGGTCGCGCTCGACGGACCCATGCTGTCGATCCGTCGATTCGCCCATGTGCCGTTGAAGATGGAAAACCTCGTCGACACGCTCAAGACGATGACGCCCGACATGGCCGACTTGCTGCACGCACTCGTCCGCGCGAAGGTGAACATCCTGATCTCCGGGGGAACCGGCGCCGGCAAGACGACGTTGCTGAACATCCTGTCGGGCTACATCCCCGATGCGGAGCGCGTGGTGACGATCGAAGACGCCGCCGAACTGCAGTTGCAGCAGCCGCACGTGGTGCGCATGGAAACGCGCCCGCCCAACATCGAGGGCAAAGGCGAGATCACGCAGCGCGCGCTGGTGCGCAACGCGCTTCGCATGCGGCCGGACCGCATCATCATCGGCGAAGTGAGCGGCGCCGAAGCCTTCGACATGTTGCAGGCGATGAACACGGGCCACGAAGGCTCGCTCACCACCATTCACGCCAACAGGCCGCGCGATGCGCTGTCACGTCTTGAAAACATGATCGGCATGGCGAACCTGAACCTGCCCCACAAGGCGGCGCGCCAGCAGATCGCATCGGCCATCGGCGTGGTGGCGCAGGCGCTGAGGCTGATCGACGGGCGACGCAAGATCATCAGCATCCAGGAGATCACCGGCATGGAAGGCGAAGTGGTCACCATGCAGGAGATCTTCGGCTTCCGGCAGACGGGCATGGGGCCCGACGGCAGCGTGGAAGGCTACTTCCAGGCGACGGGCGTGCGGCCGAAGTTCGCCGACAGGTTGCAATCGTTCGGGATCACGCTCCCGGAGTCGATGTTCGACCCGCAGCGCCGCTACCAGTGACCGGAGGCCGTCATGCAGATCGAAGGCAATGCATTTTTCGTGGTCGCCGTGCTCGTGTTCATCACGGTGCTGCTGCTGCTCGAAGGCTTGTACCTGCTTTGGAAAGGCTCGCGCGGTCCGGAAGCTCGCAAGCTGAAAAAGCGCCTTGCGGCGCTGTCGCACGCGCAGGGCGACGCGAGGCTGCTCAGGGCGAGAGCGGACGAAGTGGTGAGCATGCTCGACAAGCTCGCCCATGCCATGCCCGGGCGAGCGCAGTTCCAACGCGTCCTCGCGCAGTCGGGCCTCGCATGGACGATTGCGCGCTGGTTCACGCTGTCGCTCGCTTGCGCCGCGGCCGCATGGTTTTCGCTCGTATCGCTCGCGCACCAGGATGCGCTGGTCGCGCTGGGGGCTGCCGCACTGGCGTCCCTCGCGCCCACAGGCTATGTCGTGCATAAACGCCAGCGCCGCATGCGCCGGATGGAACAGCAGTTGTCCGATGCGCTGGACCTCATCTCCCGTGCGCTGCGTGCGGGCCACGCTTTCTCGTCGACGCTGAAGATGGCCGGCGAGGAATTGCCCGAACCCATCGGCAGCGAGTTTCGCTTCGCGCATGACGAGATCACGTTCGGTGTGTCGATGCAGGAAGCGCTCACGAATTTCAGCGAACGCATCCCCCTCACGGACGTGCGCTACTTCGTCGTCGCCGTGCTGATCCAGCGCGAGTCGGGCGGCAATCTCACGGAGATTCTCGCCAACCTGAGCCGCCTCGTGCGCGACCGGCTCAAGCTGCTCGCGCGCGTGCGCGTGCTCTCGGCCGAAGGACGAATGTCGGCATGGATCCTCACGATGCTGCCCTTCGCGCTGGCAGGGATGCTGAACATCTTCAACCCGAAGTTCATGAGCCCGCTGTGGACAGACCCGATCGGTATCGCCATCGTGAAGTACATGCTGATCCTCATGTTCTTCGGCGTGCTGATCATGCGCAGGATCGTCAAGGTTCGCTACTAGCGCGAAAGGCCATCATGCTGCTGCCCATCCTCGTTTTCGCCGCCGTGACCTTCGCCCTCGTGGGGCTGTACCTGTGGTTCATGCCCACGCGCGCCGAACAGCGGCTGCAGGCTTCGGCCGCCACTCAGCCGCAGGGCGCCACCTGGACCGAGACCATCGTCAAGATCACGGGCCCGCTCGCCGGCATCACTGCGCCCGAAGGCGACTGGGACCGCTCACCGCTGCGCGTTCGTTTCCTCAACGCCGGCATTCGCCGCGACGACGCGCGGCTGGTGTTCTTCGGCCTGAAGGCGATCCTGCCGCTTGTATTCGCCGCGGGGGCGTTCTTCATGTTGCGCAGCTTCGGCGCGCCATCGCCGGTGAAGCTCCTCATGTATGTGTGCAATGCTGCGCTTGTGGGCTGCTACTTGCCCAACATCGTCCTGCACTTCAAGGCAAAGGCCAGGCAGCGCGAGATCTTCGAGAACTTTCCCGATGCCGCCGACCTGATGCTGGTGTGCGTCGAAGCCGGGTTGGGGCTGGACGCGAGCCTCACGCGCGTCGGCGACGAGATGCGCCGCAAAAGCGTCGCGCTGGCGGAGGAGCTGCACCTGACCACGCTGGAGATGCGCGCCGGCGGCTCGCGCGAAAAGGCGCTGCGCAATCTCGCGGTGCGCACGGGCGTGGAGGAGACCAACACCTTCGCGACCATGCTCACGCAGGCCGACCGCTTCGGCACGAGCATCGGGGAATCGCTGCGTGTGTTCTCCGAGGACCTGCGTCACAAGCGGATGATGCGAGCCGAGGAGATTGCGGCCAAGGTGCCCACCAAGATGCTCTTCCCGCTGGTGCTGTGCATCTTCCCGTCGATCATCATGGTGATCCTCGGGCCGTCGATCATTCAGATTGCGCGGACGGTGATGCCGCTGCTTGGGATGAAGTGACAGGCTGAACGAACCACGACCAGGCCTTGCGTCGATCAGACGGAGAACGAAGAAGCCGAGACCGGGGAGAGCGGCATGTTGGCGCTTTGCAGCAGGCCGCTGCGCTCGGCGCGAACGTCTTCGGGCCACAAGGCAATGTCGCGCAGGGGCTCCGGGTCGACCAGCAAGGAAATCTTCGCAAGATTGCGTGCGGACATTCTCGACTGTGCGCGGTCGTATCGCCCATCCGCGAACAGGCGATGCACCTTGTCTGCGAAAGGCGCCCAGGCTGCCGTGCGGTCTTGCGGCGGCAACGCATCGATGCAGGTGGACAAGCCGACCAGCCATTCGCTCATGTCCCTGCTCCATTCGCGTCGTCGCGCGTCGGTGAACCGCTCGTCCTTGCGGTCGAACCATCCGTGGAAACTGCGGACCACCGATTTCAAAAGCGAATTGCCGCCGGGTTCCCTGCGCAGCTTGTTGACGATGCCGCCGTGCGACGTGAGCGCGATGCCTCGCTCCATCAGCAATCTGGGGACGTTGCCGCCTTCCGCCCAATCCTGAGGACTCGATTGCGAGATCAGGAACGTCGGGAACGTGTCGAAGTCGATCCACGTGAAGTGCAGGGCTCGCGCTTCGGCGTCGGTGTTGTCGCCGAATCGGCCATGCACCACGGCGTCGAACAGGGCCGCCTGTGCGCCTTGCCCGAGGCGCGCTGCCACACGGTAGGCTGGATCGAAGCTCGCGCCGTCTCCCTGCTCGATGGCGCGCAGGCAGGCTTGGTGCACCCCGGGCAAAGCCGCGGCTCTTTCGGCCGGCTCCATGTTGAAGAGGCATCGCTCGGCAACTCTCAGGGCGATCGAAATCCCGCTGGGTTGGCGGGGATCCGCCGGTTGCCGGTGCTCGAGCAGATCGTCCACGCGAGCCAGGCATGCGTCGATGACCTGGGCACGCATCTCGGGGCCTGCCGCCCTCAAAGGCCCGTTCAGGGACTGCTCGTTCCAGCTGACGTGCAATTGCTTCGCGTCCGCGTCCTGGTCCACGTGTCCGCACAAAGTGACCAGGCGCTGCCGGGCCGCTGTTTCGGGCGTTGGCGATTGGGGCCGCACGGGCGCGACATGAATCGTGGCCGCGGCAAAAGCGGTCATTGGAATTTGTTCAACAGGCTCGGGCGGCCGGTAGCTCCCTGCGGCCCCGGCTCGCCGCGGTTCGGCCCTGGACGCCGTCGCAAGCTTGTAAAGATCGCTTGCGCGCCGCTTGACCATCCCGGAGACCCAGCCGAGCGGCCCTCGCGGCGCTTCTGCGGGGACATCGTGCGCATCGCCCTGCAAGTGCGAATAGTCGCCCTGTTCTGCCTTGGGCGAGCGGGACAGCAGCCTGGAGGACGGACTGGTGGGTGGACTGAAGCGTAGTTTCGGGGGTGGCATGGCTCATCGCGCTCCGAGGGGAGGTGTGCCGATGAGTGACGGGTAAACCCTAAAGGTTCCCTGTCAGTGCGCCTCTTCCCAATTGGTGCCCACCCCGATTTCCGCCAGCAGCGGCGCGCGCAACTCCGCCACGCCCGCCATGAGCTTCGGCACCTCGGCCTTCACCCAGTCGACTTCGTCTTCGGGCACCTCGAACACGAGTTCGTCGTGCACCTGCATGATCATCTTCGTGC
>DATJJL010000014.1:0-3973 GCA_035492155.1 Ramlibacter sp.
TGCACATCATGGTGGTGCCGCTTTTCCTTCTGGGCAACATCGCGTTGGTCACCGGGATCATCATGCTGTCGTGGAAGGTTGCCCTCGGCGGGCTCGTCGCGATGATCGTGTCGGTGGTGATGCAAGGCCGCGGTCACAAGAAGGAAGCGAACCCGCCCGAGCCTTTTACAGGGCCCACGAATGCCGTGTCGCGAATCTTTCTGGAACAGTGGGTGACGTTTCCGCGGTTCGTGCTGTCGGGCGGCTGGCGGCGGGCGCTCGGACGCGAGTAGCTGCCCAGATGTCCAGACTTGACCCTTATGAATCGCAGTTGCTTTCGGCGTTCGAAAGCGGAAGGCTGTCCCAGGTGGGAACAAAGGCCGAGCTGGCCAAGCTGAGGGCAGCGGCTCGCTCGACGTCGATCAAAGACCGCCGGGTCAACATCAGGCTCTCGGCTGGCGACCTTCACGATATTCAGGTCAAGGCGCTTGAAGAAGGCATGCCTTACCAAACGTTGATTGCGAGCGTATTGCACAAATATGTGACGGGCCGGCTCAGCGAGCGAGCTGCCAGGACCAAGGCCGACAGCGCCTCTAACGTCCGCGCAGGAACAACGCGTCCAGCTCGCGCACGGTGAGCTGTCGCCAGGTCGGGCGGCCGTGGTTGCACTGGTCCGAGCGCTCGGTCTCTTCCATTTGACGCAGCAACGCATTCATCTCTTCGACGGTCAGCTTGCGGTTCGCGCGCACGGCGCCGTGGCACGCCATGGTGCCGAGCAGCTCGTTCTGCGCGCGCTGGATGACGGTGCTCGCGTCGTGCTGCGCGAGCTCGGCCAGCACGCTGCGCGCGAGTTCCACTGCGTCGCCTTGCGACAGCGAAGTGGGTACGGCGCGCACCGCGAGAGTCTTCGGCGAGAACGCCGTGATCTCCAGGCCCAGCGTCTGCAACGCGTCGCCGCAGGATTCAGCCGTCGCGACTTCCTGCGGTGTCGCCGCGAAGGTCGCCGGGATCAAAAGCGGTTGGCTCGCGATGCGATCCGAATCCATCTGCCGCTTGAGCCGCTCGTAGACGATGCGCTCGTGCGCCGCGTGCATGTCGACGATGACAAGACCCTGCGCGTTCTCGGCGAGGATGTAGATGCCTTGAAGCTGCGAGATGGCGCGGCCGAGCGGCCACGCCTGGCTGTCATCCCGGCGCAGGCCGGGATCGATGGCGGTTGATGCGCCAACGACCCCGGCTTGCGCCGGGATGACATTGGCGGACCAAAGCGCACTGACATCTTCCACCCTGTGCCCAAGCTCCATCGCAGGCTGATGCCAGGCGGGCGCACTGGCGATCGGCAACACCGAAGCCGCCGCGGCCGTTCCTGCACGCGGCGCGGCAAGCGCGTTCTCCACGGCACGCGCCACGGCCTGGTGCACCTCGCGGCTGTCGCGAAAGCGCACCTCGATCTTCGTCGGGTGCACGTTCACATCGACACGCGCCGGGTCGATCTCGATGTACAGCGCATAGACGGGCTGGCGCTGGCCATGCAGCACGTCCTCGTACGCAGATCGCGCAGCGTGCGTGAGCACTTTGTCTCGCACATAGCGGCCGTTGACATACGCGAACTGCTGGTCCGCCCGCGAGCGCGCAGCATCCGGAATGCCTGCGCGCCCAGCAACGCGGATCGGGCCGGCGACGTACGAGACCTCGACGCTTTGCTCCAGAAAATCCGCGCCGAGCACATCGGCCAGGCGCTGGTCGCGCGACGTGATCCGCCATTGCTCGACGAGCTTGCCCTCGTGCCAAATCGAAAAGCCCACGTCGGGCCGCGCAAGCGCGTGGCGGCGCACGGCCTCGATGCAATGCGCAAACTCGGTTGCGTCGGTCTTGAGGAATTTGCGCCGCGCGGGCGTCGAGAAGAAAAGCTCCTTCACTTCCACCGTCGTGCCCGTCGCGCGCGCCGCAGGCCTGAGCTCGCCGCTGCGCGCGTCGAGCAGGAAGGCGCTCGACTGTTCCGCCGTGCGGCAGAGCAGGGTGAGCTCCGAAACTGAAGCGATCGCTGCCAGCGCCTCGCCGCGAAAGCCCATGGTGTGAACGGATTCGAGATCCGCCAGCGACGCGATCTTGCTTGTCGCATGGCGGCGCAGCGCCAAGGGCAGCTCTTCGCGCGCGATGCCGGCGCCATCGTCTTCGACCGAGACCAGGCGCACGCCACCTGCGAGCAAACGGACGGTGACTTGCGTCGCGCCGGCGTCGAGCGCGTTGTCGACAAGCTCCCGCACCACGGACGCGGGCCGCTCGACCACCTCGCCGGCCGCGATCTGGCTCACCAACTCGTCGGGCAGTTCACGGATGGGCTTTCTCACCCCGGCATTGTAGGAAGAGATAATCCCGCGCCATGCACCTCTTCGCTTTCTTCGTCGACTTCGTCATGCACGTCGACCAGTACCTGGCGACTTTCGTGACGGACTACGGCATCTGGGTGTACGCGCTGCTTTTCGCGATCATCTTCGTGGAAACGGGTGTGGTGGTGATGCCACTCCTGCCGGGCGATTCGCTGCTCTTCGTCGTCGGCGCGCTTTGCGGCGTCGGTCTCATGAGTTATCCGGCTTCGGTGGGTCTGCTGATCGCGGCTGCGGTGCTGGGCAACCAGAGCAACTACGCCATCGGCCGTTTCTTCGGGCCGAAGGTGTTCCAGTGGGAGGACTCGCGCTTTTTCAACAAGAGACACTTCAACCAGGCGCACGCGTTCTACGAGAAATACGGGGGCATCACGATCGTGGCCGCGCGCTTCATGCCTTTCCTGCGCACGTTCGCGCCGTTCGTGGCCGGTGTCGCGCAGATGACGCGCACGAAGTTCACGCTCTATGACGTGACGGGCGGTGCGCTTTGGGTGACGAGCGTGGTCACCGCAGGCTATCTGTTCGGCGACATCCCATGGGTCAAGCACAACCTCGACAAGATCATCTGGGCCATGATCCTGATCCCCGGCTTCGTCATTCTTTTCGGGGCGTGGAAGGCACGCCTGAAGGCCTCCGTGACAAAATCATAAGAACGCTTATCATCGGCGGCGAGGACCTGCCATGAACGCTCCCCAAACGCTTTCGCGCTGGACCCGGCCTGAATCCAGCCGCGTGCCCTTCTGGGCCTACACCGACGCGCAGCTTTACCAGCGCGAGCTCGACAAGATCTTCTACGGCGACCACTGGTGCTATGTGGGCCTGGCCACGGAGATTCGGAATACCGGCGACTACAAGCTGAGCTGGGTCGGCGAGAGGCAGGTGATCATGGTGCGCGACCGCGTCGCACCGAAGGACCGCGGTGTCGACCACGGCATCCGCGTCGTCGAAAACCGCTGCGCCCATCGCGGCGTGCGCTTCTGCCAGCAGCCGCACGGCAATGCGCGCAGCTTCGTCTGTCCTTATCACCAGTGGACGTACAAGCTCAATGGCGATCTCGCGGGCCTGCCGTTCAAGGACGGAGTCGCGGCAGCGGACGATGCGGGCAACGCCTGCGTGAACGGTGGCATGCCCACCGATTTCGACATCAGTCAGCATGGCCTCGCGAAGCTTCGCGTCGCGGTGTTGCATGGCCTGGTGTTCGCCACTTTCAGCGACACAGCGCCTTCGTTCGAGGAATACATCGGCCCTCAGGTGATGCCCTGGCTAGATCGCATCTTCAAGGGCCGCGAGCTCACGCTCCTGGGCTACAACCGCCAGCGCATCCCGGGCAACTGGAAATTGATGATGGAAAACATCAAGGACCCGTACCACCCCGGCTTGCTGCACACATGGTTCGTCACCTTCGGCCTGTGGCGCGCGGACCAGAAAAGCCGCATGGTGATGGACGACGAAGGCCGCCATGCCGTGATGATCTCGCGCCGCAACGAAGGCGGCGAGAACAAGACGGTGACCGAGGGCGTGACATCGTTCAAGGCCAACATGCAACTGAACGATGAGCGCCTGCTCGACGTCGTGCCCGAGACGTGGTGGAAGGTGCCCGACCCATC
>DATJJL010000015.1:0-12310 GCA_035492155.1 Ramlibacter sp.
CTGCGCCGCGTTGCGCCTCGCGCGGTTCAACGTGAACACGACTGTCGTCGACAAGCGTTATTTCCAGGGCTTGCCTTCGCCTGCGGCCGCCGCACTCGTCGCGGGCTTCATCTGGCTGATGAACGACTTCGGCTGGAAGGGCTACGAATTTTCCTGGGAGATGTTCGCGCTGGCGCTGTATGCGGGGCTCACCATGGTGACCAACGTGCCTTTCTACAGTTTCAAGGACGTGCGCATGAAACAAAGCGTCCCCTTCATCGTGATCGTCGCCATCGCGCTGGGCATCGCGGTGATCACGATCCAGCCGCCAGTGGTGTTGTTCTCGCTTTTCGTGATCTACGGCTTGTCCGGTTATGTGGTGTACTTCTGGAAGAGAACCAAGGGAATCCACACCAGCGTGATCAGCACGTCCACCGACGAGCCCGACGAACGCGGTCTTCACCGCTGAGCTAATTTCTGACGAGCTGTGCTACATTCCAATTCATGAACCGCATTTCGCTGGCCCTGCTACTTCTATCCCCCCACGGGCGGAGACGGTAGCGCGCGAGCAATAGCTTCCCGAATCACGGCCCGTATGCACCAGCAGCGGGCCGTTTTCATTGGGGCTGCTGGTGGAACCAACCTGGAACTTTCACATGCCGATGTTGAAGAACCCCGCCAGCAAATACAAACCTTTCGCGCCGGTGCGCCTTGCGGATCGCACCTGGCCGGACGCCGTCATCAGCAAGCCGCCCATGTGGTGCAGCGTCGACCTGCGCGATGGCAACCAGGCGCTGATCGAGCCGATGGACATCCCGCGCAAGCTGCGCATGTTCGAGACGCTGGTGGAAGTCGGCTTCAAGGAAATCGAGATCGGGTTTCCCTCCGCGTCGCAGATCGAATACGAGTTTGTGCGGACGTTGATCGACGAGGACTTGATTCCGGACGACGTCACGATCCAGGTGCTCACGCAGGCACGCGAAGAACTCATTCGCAAGACCTTCGAGTCGCTGCGTGGCGCGAAGCGCGCGATCGTGCACCTCTACAACGCCACGGCGCCGGTGATGCGCAAGGTGGTGCTCGGGCTCGACGAGGACGGCATCGTGCAGCTGGCGACTTCACAGGCGCGCCTCTTCAAGGAGCTGGCCGCACAGCAGCCAAAAACCGAGTGGATCTTCCAGTATTCGCCCGAGATGTTCTCCGGCACGGAGCTCGCATTCGCCAAGCGCGTGGTCGACGCCGTGACCGAGGTGTGGCAGCCTACGCCGGCGCGCAAGTGCATCATCAACTTGCCTTCGACGGTAGAGCACTCCACGCCGAACATCTTCGCGGACATGATCGAATGGATGCATCGGAACGTCGCGCGGCGCAATTCGATTGTCCTGTCGATCCATCCGCACAACGACCGCGGCACGGGCACGGCCGCCGGTGAGTTCGCGATCATGGCCGGCGCGGATCGCCTGGAAGGATGTCTCTTCGGCAATGGCGAGCGCACAGGCAATCTCGATCTCGTCAACGTCGCGCTCAACATGTATTCGCAAGGTGTCGCTCCGGGCCTCGATTTCTCTGACATCGACGAGATCCGGCGCACGGTCGAGCACTGCAACCAGCTGCCGGTCCATCCTCGCCACCCGTACGCTGGCGATCTTGTCTACACATCGTTCTCGGGCTCGCACCAGGATGCAATCAAGAAAGCGTTTGCCGCCCGCAAAGAGGGCGACATCTGGGACATGCCGTACCTGCCGATCGATCCGAAGGACGTCGGCCGCAGCTACGAAGCTGTCATCCGTGTGAACAGCCAGTCGGGCAAGGGCGGCATCTCGTACCTGCTCGAAGCCGAATACGGACTCGAGCTGCCGCGTCGCCTGCAGATCGAGTTCAGCCAGGTCGTGCAGCAGGCGATGGACGCGACCGGCAAGGAATTCACCGCGCGCGACATCTTCAACGCCTTCGAACGTGAATACGGCCTGAAATCCACGGCTGTGCCGCAGCACCAGATCATCGAAGAGCAGCGCTCGATTGACGGCACGCTCGTGACGCTGACTGCACAGGTGCAGATGGCCGGGCGCTCCTTCGGCGTGCGCGGCACAGGCAACGGGCCCATCGACGCGTTCGTCGAAGGTCTCGGCGCCGAGTGCGGCGAAACCATTCGCGTGCTCGATTACCATGAGCACGCAATCGGTGGCGGCGCAAATGCACAGGCCGTTGCCTACCTGGAACTGCGCGTGGGCGAAAAGACGCTCTTCGGCGTTGGCATGGATTCGAACATCGTGTCGGCGTCGCTGAAGGCCATCGTCTCGGCCGTGCAGCGCGCCACCATCAACAGAAAGACCGTGGCATGGCAGACAAACTGATCATTTTCGATACCACCTTGCGCGACGGCGAGCAGTCGCCCGGAGCGTCGATGACCAAGGACGAGAAGCTGCGCATCGCGCGCCAGCTCGAGCGGCTGAAGGTCGACATCATCGAGGCAGGTTTCGCCGCAAGCTCCAATGGCGATTTCGAGGCCGTGCAGGCCATCGCACATGCGATCAAGGATTCGACGGTGTGCTCGCTCTCGCGCGCGAACGATCGTGACATCTCGCGGGCGGCCGAGGCGCTCAAGGGTGCGCACCGGGCGCGCATCCACACCTTCATTGCCACGTCGCCGCTTCACATGGAAAAGAAGCTGCGCATGTCGCCAGAGCAAGTGTTGGAGCAGGCGAAACTGTCGGTGCGTTTCGCGCGCAACTTGTGCGAGGACATCGAGTTCTCGCCGGAAGACGGCTATCGCAGCGAGACGGATTTCCTCTGCCGCGTGCTCGAAACGGTGATCAAGGAAGGGGCGACGACCATCAACGTGCCCGATACCGTCGGCTACGCGGTGCCCGAGCTGTATGGAACCTTCATCAAGACCCTGCGCGAGCGCGTGCCGAACTCCGACAAAGCCGTGTGGTCCGTGCATTGCCACAACGATCTTGGCATGGCGGTGGCGAATTCGCTCGCGGGCGTGAAGATCGGTGGCGCTCGCCAGGTGGAATGCACGATCAATGGCTTGGGTGAGCGCGCCGGCAATTGCTCGCTCGAAGAAATCGTGATGGCCGTGAAGACGCGCCGCGACTACTTCGGCCTCGACGTGGCCATCGATACGAAGCACATCGTGCCGGCGAGCCGCATGGTGAGCCAGACGACAGGCTTTGTCGTGCAGCCGAACAAGGCTGTTGTTGGGGCGAATGCTTTTGCGCACGCAAGCGGCATTCACCAGGACGGCGTGCTCAAGGCGCGCGACACCTACGAGATCATGCGAGCCGAGGACGTCGGCTGGAGCGCGAACAAGATCGTGCTGGGCAAGCTCTCGGGGCGCAACGCGTTCAAGCAGCGCCTGCAGGATCTCGGCGTGCAGCTCGAAAGCGAGGCCGACATCAACACCGCTTTCACGAAGTTCAAGGAACTCGCCGACCGCAAGAGCGAAATCTTCGACGAGGACATCCTCGCCCTGGTGAGCGATGAGAGCGTCACGCACGACCACGAGACGGACCGCTACCATTTCGTGTCTCTCTCGCAACACAGCGAGACCGGAGAAAAGCCGCAGGCGACAGTCGTCTTCAAGGTGGATGGCAAGGAAGTGAAGGCGCAAAGCGACGGCAACGGGCCGGTCGACGCATCGCTCAAGGCCATCGAGTCCCAAGTGAAAAGCGGGGCGGAGATGGTGCTCTATTCGGTGAACGCCATCAGCGGGTCCACCGAGAGCCAGGGCGAGGTGACGGTGCGCTTGCAGAACTCCGGCCGGGTCGTCAACGGAGTAGGGGCGGACCCGGACATCATCGTGGCTTCTGCAAAGGCTTATCTCAGCGCTCTCAACAAGTTACAGAGTAAAGCTGATCGTGTGGCTGCACAGGGCTGAGTTGGCTCCCTATAATTGACACAACGGCTGAGAAACGTTACATAACCCATTGTGGCTATGTAACTTTTCCGGCCCGTAGGTAAACTGAACCTGCGTTTGTGGCGTTGTAGGAGCTGTTCAGGATGAGCCAGGCAATGAAGCGTTTTCTGCAATCCGTCGCTGCCGTCGCGATCTGCGCCAGCCTGCTGCCCACCGCAGCCGATGCCGCGCAGAAGAAAAAAGTCGAGCCGCACCGCGTGCATCGCATCTACGGCATGACCAAGCATTCTTCGGTCGTGCGAGCCGTCATACCGGCCGTGTACGAAAAAAACGGCGACCCGGCGCTCAAGTCCACCATCGCGCTCGTCATGGACCAGGACACGCATGAGGTCCTGCTTGCCAAGAACGATTCCACCGTCCAGCCCATCGCATCCATCACCAAGCTGATGACCGGCCTGCTCATCAGCGAGGCCAAGCTGCCGATGGACGAGATGCTCACCATCACCCAGGACGACGTCGATACCGAAAAGCACTCCAGTTCGCGCCTTCGCGTGGGCACCACGCTCTCGCGCGGCGAGCTTCTCAATCTCGCGCTCATGTCCAGTGAAAACCGCGCCGCACACGCACTCGGCCGGACATACCCCGGCGGTCTCGACAAGTTCGTCGAGCTGATGAATGCCAAGGCGCAGATGCTCGGCATGAAAGACACGCATTACGTCGAACCCACGGGTTTGTCGAGCCACAACCAATCCAGTGCCCAGGATCTCGCCACGCTGGTGAAAACGGCTTACGACGATCCGCTGCTGCGTGAATACACCACGATGCCCGGCAAGGTCGTCGCCATCGGCAAGCGCACGATGGAGTTTCACAACACCAATCGCCTGGTCAAGAACCCCGACTGGGACATCGGCCTGCAGAAGACCGGCTACATCAACGAAGCCGGCCGTTGCCTTGTCATGCAGGCCAAGGTGGCGGGTCGCAAGCTGATCATGGTGTTCCTCGACTCCGCCGGCCGCCTCTCGCGGATCGCGGATGCCGAGCGTGTGCGCCACTGGCTCGAGCGCCAGGCCAGCGCGCCTTCCGGATCCACCGTGATCCGGCAAGTGAACGGCTAAGGCGCTACGCGGCTTTCTGCGCAGGCGGGCGGTAGCCCAGCGCTGCGGAAATCTGGCTCGCAGTCGACTGCAGCTTCGTCAGCCAGCCTTCATCCAACCTGTCCGCCGGCGCGGAAATCGACAGACCCGCAACCAGCCGGTTCTGGTCGTCGTAAATGCCTGCCGCCATGCAGCGCACGCCAAGCTCCAACTCCTCGTTGTCGCGCGCAATGCCGTACTGGCGGGCTTTTGCCAGCTCCCGCTCAAGCGACGGCAATTGCGTGATGCTGTTCTTTGTGTGGCCTGCGAGGCCCGTGCGGGTCGCATAGGTCCGCACGCGCTGGGGATCGTCTGCGGCCAGGAAAAGCTTGCCTGTCGAAGTCAGGTGCAGCGGCGCACGACCGCCGATCGCACGCACGACCTGCATGCCCGAGCGTTCGCTGAAGGCGCGTTCGATGTAGACGATTTCATCGCCTTGGCGCAAGGCGAGGTTGACGGGTTGCTGGATCTGCTTGTGCAGCTCGCGCATGGGAGCAAGTGCCGCATCGCGTACGTTCAGTCTGGCCTTCACGAGGTTGCCGAGCTCGAGCAGGCGCATGCCGAGGCGATAGCTTCCCGCTTCCGGCCTGTCGACGAATCGGCCGGTGGCCAGATCGTTGAGGATGCGGTGCGTGGTCGAGGGATGAAGGCCGGTCTTTTCGCTGATTTCCTTCAGCGATACGGTGTCTTCGCGGGAGGCGAGCACGTCGATGAGCGCGAACATGCGCTCGATCACCTGGATGGTGGGTTTGGCGTTGGCGCCGGGTTCCTTGTTCTTCATGACAGCCGTTTCGAGAACAGGCCGTCATTTTATCTTGTGAAAACCCGCCTTGTTGCACTGCACGCAAAACTAAGGTGCACCCGTGTCGCCGGCGACCCACTTTCCATCGATGAGTACTTCGTGCGGCGTGAAGCGGGACTTGTAATTCATCTTGGGGCTTTGACCGATCCAATAGCCCAGGTAGACGTGCGGCAGGCGCAGGCGTTTGGCCTGGTCGATCTGCCACATCACGCTGTAGGTGCCGTAGCTGGCCGCGGCGTCGGGTTCGTAAAACGTATAGACGGCCGAGATCCCGTCGTTCAGCACGTCGAGGATGGACACCATGCGCAAAGTCCCTGGCAGGCCGTCCTCACGAGGGTCGCGAAACTCGACCAGCCGCGAGTTCACGCGGCTTTGCAGCAGGAACTGCGTGTACTGGTCGATGCTGTCGTGGTCCATGCCTCCGCCGGCATGCCGCCCTGTCTGGTAACGCAAGTAGAGGTGGTAGTGCTCGGGCACGAAGCACAGCTTGAGAACCCGGGCCTGCAGGTGTTCATGCCTCGCCCATGCGCGGCGCTGGCTGCGGTCCGGCTTGAACTGCGGCGCGATGACGCGAAGAGGCACGCATGCGCGGCAACCGTCGCAGTACGGCCGATAGGTGAACATGCCGCTGCGACGAAAGCCGCTGGTCACGAGGTCCGAGTACGCGTCGTTGTGAATGAGGTGGCTGGGCGTGGCCACCTGCGACCGCGCTTGCCGGCCCGGCAGGTAGCTGCACGGGTACGGAGCCGTCGCGTAGAACTGCAGTGTCTGGAGCGGAAGATCCTTGAGGTGCGTCACGGCTTTCGCGGCAGGAGTGCGTTCCAGTATAGGGGGTCGAAGCGCCACCGTGGCGACGGTTTTTTCACGCTTTGTGCCACATGTGCCACAAACGTGGACCGCGTGATTTCGCGTGCACCAAGCGACGCGAGATGCTGCGTGTTCTGCTGGCAATCGATCATCTCGATGTCATGCTGCAGGCAAAACGCGGCGAGCCCCGCGAGCGCCAGTTTCGAAGCGTCGGGCACGCGCGTGAACATCGATTCCCCGAACAGCGCCTTGCCGATCGCGACGCAATAAAGCCCGCCCGCGAGTCGCCCGTCGATCCAGGTCTCGACGCTGTGTGCAAACCCTGCGCGATGAAAGGCGCAATACGCGTCCACCATCGGCGGCACGATCCAGGTGCCCGATTGCCCGGGTCGATCGCTTTGCGAACACGCGCGGATCACTTCCTCGAAAGCCGAGTCGATCCGCACCTCGAACCCCGGGTTTTCGCGCAATGCCCGCAGCGTCTTGCGAAGCGACCGGTGCAGCCTGAATTCCTTCGGGAACAGCACCATGCGCGGATCGGTGCTCCACCACAAGATCGGCTGGCCTTCGCTGAACCACGGAAAGATGCCGCTCGAGTAGGCCCGGTGCAGGCTGTCCACGTCGAGCGCGCCGCCGGCCGCAAGCAGGCCCGGCGCGGGCTGACTGGCATCCCACGCGCGGGAGGGTTCGGGAAAAGGATCGCCGGGATCGAGCCAGGGCAGGTTCATTCGGGTGAAAGATGTCGCCATATTTCCGCGACACTGCTATTGTGTTCGAGAGGTGCCATCATGAACCGGACGTTTTCGATTCTCGTGGCCGCGGCGTCACTGCTCGCGGGTTGTGCCAGCACTTCGACGTCGATGGCGCCTTCGCAGCTACCTTGGCTCGATCAGGATTTCCACTACGAGCCTGCGCTCGTCGCGGTCACGCCGAAGGATCTTTTCAAGCTCGATGACGAACTCCAGCGAAAGCTGGACGACCCCGCGTGGCGTACGGCTCCTCTTGGCCAGCGCCTCAAGCGGCTGATGGGCCTCATCTTCGGCACGGACGGCAAGGGCTTTGCCTATCGCGCGGGCCATTCGACCGTCGCGTCGGAAACATGGCGCGATCGGCGCGGCGACTGCCTGTCGCTCACCGTGCTCACGTACTCGGTCGCGCGCACGTTGGGCATGAGTGCACTGATGCAGGAAGTGGAAACACCGGCCATCTACGGCCGCGCCGGCGAGCTCGACGAAGCGAACCAGCATGTGAACGTGCTCCTGCCGCATCTGCGCAGCGACCTCATGGTCGAATCGATGGCACATGACGTGGTGCTCGATTTCGAGCCCGACTTCCAGGCACCTCGCCGTGGCACCGCGCTCACCGAGGGCGGCATCGTCGCGCGCTACTACAACAACGTCGCCGTCGAGAACATGGCGCGAGGCGACAACCCGCGCGCATACGCCTACTTCAAGGCCGCGATCGCGTCGGAGCCGGGCTACATCTCGCCTTACGGCAACCTCGCGGTGCTGTATCGCCGGATCGGACACGAGAAGGAGGCCGAGGCACTGCTGCGCCACGCGGTGTCGCTCGGCGGCTCGTCGGATGTCGCGTTGCACGAGTTGCATCGGCTCCTCGCCGAACAGGGCCGCAGTGCCGAAGCGCAGGAGGTCGCGCGGCAGCTCGAAGCGCGGCAGTTCTCCGATCCTTACCACTGGATCAGCCTCGGCCTGAAAGACCTGATCGACAACGAACCCCGCCGCGCCATCGGCCATCTCGAACGCGCACGCGACATCGCTCCCACGTTCGCCGAAGTGCATCGCTACCTCGCCATCGCTTATGCGAGAACAGGCAACACGCTGAAAGCGCACGAGGAAGTCGACCTGATGGCCAGTGCCGGCGGGCCGATGAACAAAGTGGCGCTGCTCAGGCGCAAGCTCGAAAAACTCGAGCACTGAAAAGAAAGCGGGCCGAGTGCAAGCACCCGGCCCGTGAACACCTTCAAAGAGTTGAAGACACCTATGGCAAGAGAAGCTTAGGCGCCAAGCCGAGGCTCTGCTGTAGGAGGCTCTACGGCAGAAGCTGTAGGCGCGAGCCTCGACCGTAACGGATCACTTGGCGAGCGCTTGAAGCTGCTGGTCGACATACGTCGCGAGCTCGGCAGAAAGCAGCCCGGTGCTTTTTGCGCGAGCGAAAGCTTCGTAGGCTTCCGCAGTTTTGCCGATCGCCCGCAGCGATATGCCCAGGCCGACAAGCCACGTGGGCATGCCCGGATTCGACTGCAATGCCTGGATGAACTGTGCAACCGCTTCTTCGTTGCGCCCGAGCCTTTGCAGCGCCACAGCCTGCATCGCGTGCGTTCTCGGGTCCGCCTGAGTAGAGGATGCCGCTTGTTCCAGCAGGTCTTCCGCGCGTTGCGGGTTCCCTCGCTCGAGCTCGAGCCGCGCGATGGCCATCGCAAGCTCCGGGTCCGACGGCGCGATGCGGCGGCCTTCTTCCAGCGTCGACAACGCCCGCTCGACATTGCCTCGCTGCAGATGGATGCTCGCGAGCTCTTTTCGAGCGGCGATGTTGCCCGGCTGCACTAGCAGCGATTTCGTGAGCGTGTCCGCAGCTTCGGCCGAGCGGCCTTGCTGCAGCAACACCACCGCTTCGCGATAGAGGTTCTCGGATTGCTGCTGCTGCGAGACCGTCTTGATCGGTGCTGTGTAGGCGCGAGGCGGCTCCTCGCGGGCGACGACCTCCGCGCTTGCGCGTGCAGGCTTGGACGCCGTCGCGGCGGCTTTGGGTGCAGACGCAGCTTCAACCTTGATGGCGGGCTTTGCGATCGCCACGAGTGTCGGCTTGGGCGCGCTCGCGACAACAGCTTCTGCCGAAGCCGCTGCGATCGATACCGATGCTGCCGGTGCAGGCAAAGGAGCAGGTGCCGCAACAGGCACGGGCGCAGCAGCGGCCACGGTGACCGGCTTTGCGACCGGCTTCGAAACGGGCATTGCCGCCGGCGAAAACATGCGTGCCGCAGGACCCGCTGCAAAAAACAGCGCCACTGCGGCCCCGGCAACGGCTGCGACGGAGATGGGCAAGACCAGCGACGGACGTCGCCTCGCAACGGCCCGTGTGATGGAGGTCGGATCGCCCGTTGCCTCGGCGGCCTGCGCAGGCCGGTTGCGTTCGAGGTCTTCAAGCACGCGATTGATCAGGCTCATTTCCAGTTCACCCAGCCGGCAGCCGCAAGGCACGCGGATGCGAATGTGAGATAGAAGAGGGTGCGCATGCGCCAGCTCGGCGCGGTGTCGACAGAAGCGGTGTCGCGCGCGGCAGCGGACACATCGCGCATGCCCACCGTCCTGCTTCCTCGTCCGAACGCGCTGAGCAGCGCCTTGTGCGCGAGGATGTTCACCAGGCGCGGCACACGTCGGCTCTTGCGCTCGAGCGTGCGCACGGCCATCGGGCTGAACACACGATTGCCTTGATAGCCCGCGACGACCATGCGGTGATGCAGGTAGAAGTCCAGCTCGCTTCGCTCCAGCGGGCCGAGCTCGTAGTGAAAAGCGATGCGCTGCTTCAGCTGCCGGATCGACGGGTGACTCAGTTTGTGCTCCACCTCCGGCTGGCCGAAGATGATCACTTGCAGGAGCTTTCGCTTTTCAGTTTCGAGATTGGTGAGAAGCCGCAATGCCTCCAGCGTTTCGATCGGCATCGATTGCGCTTCGTCCAGGCAGATGACGGCGCGCCGACCCTCGCGCGCAAGCTGCAAGAGCTTTTCGTTGATCGCGCGCACGAGCTGGTGGGCCGACGCGTCGGGTGCCGCGCCCTCGATGGCGAATTCGTCGCACAGCACGGAGAAAAGGGAAATCGCATCGAGCGAGGGGTTCGGGATGTGCGCGACGTAGAACTCATCGCCGAGCGCATTCATCAGCTTGCGGCACAAGAGCGTCTTGCCCGTGCCGACCTCGCCGGTGATCTTGATGAAACCCTCGCCGGTGCGAACGGCGACGAGCAATGTGTTCAGCGCCTCCTGCGAGCTGTCGGACGAAAAGAAGAAGCTCGTGTCCGGTGTGATGCTGAACGGAAACTCCTTCAGCCCGAAATGCCGCAAATACATGGAGCGCCGTTTCTCACTGCATCGGGATCGGCGGCGGGGGCGGGGCAGTGAACTTCTCGATGCGCGCCTGCGCAGCCGAGATGTCCGAGGCCCAGCTGTCGTCGCCCTTGACCACCGTCGGCTTCAGCAGGATCACCAGCTCGCGTTTGGTCATGCTCTTTTCGGCCTTGCCGAACGCTGCGCCAACGATGGGCACTTGTCCCGCAACAGGCACGCGCGCGCGGTTGTCGCTGGCGCTTTCGGTCATCAGCCCGCCGATCACGATCACCTGGCCGTCGCGCGTCTTCACCATGCTGTCGGTTTCGCTGACGCTGTTGACGGCGAAGGGTACTTTCACGTTCGACGTCGGAAGCGCGATCTTCTCGCGCTCGGTGATCGAGTTCACGAGCGAGTGCACGTGCAGCGTGATGTTGTCCAGCTCGTCGATCTGCGGCGTCACGTCCAGCGAGATGCCCGAGAAGAAAGGCTGGTAGTTGAGCGTCGGCGGGGACGTCACCGTGCCCGTGGTCGCGGAGACGCTGGTCGTGCCTCCGCTGATGTTCGTCACGAACGGCTCCTCGCTTCCGACCTTGAGCACGGCCTTCTGGTTGTTCAGCGTTGCGATGCGCGGGCTCGAGAGCACCTGTACGCGTCCCTGCGTCTCCAGGAAGTTGATCAGCGCCGAGAAGTTCGTTGCCTGCAGCGCGATGCCCACGCCCGAAGTGAATGCATTGCTGGCCGTTGTGCCCAACAAGCCCTGCCCGAGCAGGTCACCCAGCGAAGGAGGTGAGACGGTTGTACCGGTCGAGCCCGTGGATGCGAAGCCGATGCCGCGCCGTGCTGCACTCGTGCCGTCCACGATCAGGCTCGGATCGGCACCTAGCGACGCGCGGTGCAACCCACCACTGAGCGCCGACCAGTTGATGCCCTGCTGCGAACCGTCGTTGAGTTCCACGTCGATGATCTTCGCTTCGATGATCACCTGGCGGTCGATGTTGATCTGCATTGAACGCAGCATCGCTTCGATCTGGCGCAATTCGCGCGGCATGGCACGGACAAGGGCGCTTCCGCTCACCTGGTTGACCACGAATGCGCGGCCGTCGGCGCAGCCCTGGTTGCCGCGTGCGCGTTCGCCGTTTTGGGTGTCGCCGTAGAAGGTGACGTCCGCGCGGCTTGATTGTCCATTAGCGGACGAACTGCCGGACGTTGTACCACCGGCGCCACTGCGAACCGGCGTGGCACTCGGCACCACGCAGCCGAGAGCAGTCCGCACTGCGTCCTCGATCTCGCCCCATACATCCGACTTCGCGATCGTGCTGAGGCCACTGGCCTGGATGGACGAGTAGCTGCTCGATCCCGAACTGCTTGACCCGCTTGTGCCGCCGCCGGTGCTGTTGGTGCCGCTGCCCGAGGAATTGTTCGTCGGTGCCGCGCCGGCGATCACCTGCAAATCGCTCACGCCACGCCTCTGACCAACCACATAGTTGATGTGATACAGCTTCGTGCGCAACTCCGGCGGCTGCACATAGATGCGAGTGCCGTCGACCGTGTATTCGTAGCCATAGAGTTCGCGGATCGCGTCCAGAGCTTCCAGCACCGTCACGTTCTTCAGGTTGACGGTCAAGGTCTCATTGGTGCGCGTCACGGCAGCTGCCTGCGCCGCC